>NZ_CAMYIP010000152.1:36182-78948 GCF_947258525.1 uncultured Eudoraea sp. | reverse complement strand
CGTGACACAATGACCGACATTGAGTAGTCAATGTAGGCTGATTTCATTTCATCTTCAATGTTGATAGGGATCAATTTTTCTCCTTCAGCCATATAAAAAACGTATTGCTTTTGATGTGATTAAAATATCAGGCCAATATACGTAAAATCATAGCAGGTGAAGCTCTTTCAAAGCAGTTTATTAAAGAATTTATTAACACATCCGGATAGTGATTTCGTTAATAATTAGGATGTTAATTATTTTGTAAATCGGTGTTTTTTTCGTCATTTAGTCCAAGTTTGTCGAATATAGGTACGGTATTTGACGTTCTTAAGATTAGATTTACTAATTTTATTACCGAATAAGAAAATTTTATGGATGATAATTTTTCACCTAGAGTAAAGGATGTAATTGCTTACAGCAAGGAAGAGGCATTGAGGCTGGGACATGATTTTATTGGTACCGAGCATTTAATGCTGGGCTTACTGCGTGATGGAAATGGCAAAGCAATCAGCATTTTGGATGCCCTGGATGTAGACCTGGATCACTTAAGACGAAAAGTCGAAATTTTGAGTCCGGCGAATCCAAATTCAGGAGGGATTCAAAAAGATAAAAAAAATCTTCATCTTACCAGACAGGCAGAACGTGCATTAAAAACAACCTTTCTTGAAGCTAAATTGTTTCAAAGCTCTTCAATAAATACAGCACATTTACTTTTATGCATCTTAAGAAACGAAAACGATCCTACGACGAAATTACTTCATAAGCTTAAAGTGGATTATGACGGCGTGAAAGATCAGTTTAAATCTATGATCACAAGCGAGGATGACTATATTGACTCGCCTACCTCTGAGTCGTTTCCCAGTGATTCTGATGAGCCTGTAGAAGGTAAAGAAGGATCTTTCGGGTCGGCTTCGGGTCAAAAAGGAAGCAAAAAATCCAAAACACCTGTTTTGGATAATTTTGGAAGAGATTTAACGCAACTTGCTGAAGAAAACAAATTGGACCCTGTTGTTGGCAGGGAGAAAGAAATTGAACGTGTATCTCAGATATTAAGCAGAAGAAAGAAAAATAACCCCCTGTTAATTGGAGAACCCGGTGTTGGTAAAAGTGCAATTGCAGAAGGTTTGGCACTGCGAATTATTAACAAGAAGGTATCTCGCATCCTTTATAACAAAAGGGTAGTGACTTTAGATCTGGCTTCACTGGTTGCCGGCACCAAATATCGGGGACAGTTTGAAGAGCGGATGAAAGCCGTAATGAACGAATTGGAAAAGAATGATGACGTTATTCTGTTTATAGATGAGATCCATACCATTGTTGGTGCCGGTGGTGCCACAGGCAGTCTGGATGCTTCAAATATGTTTAAACCGGCTTTGGCACGCGGAGAAATTCAATGTATAGGAGCAACTACGCTGGATGAATACAGGCAGTATATTGAAAAAGACGGGGCCCTGGAGAGACGCTTTCAAAAAGTAATGGTAGAGCCCACAACAGTGGAGGAAACCATTGAAATTTTAATGAATATTAAAGGGAAATACGAAGATCACCACAATGTAAATTATACTGATGAAGCTATCGTAGCCTGTGTTAAGCTTACAAACCGATATATGACCGACAGATTTTTACCGGATAAAGCAATAGATGCTATGGATGAATCTGGTTCACGGGTGCATATAATAAACATGGATGTTCCAAAACAAATTCTTGAATTGGAAAATCAGTTAGAAGATGTGCGTGAATTGAAGAATAGCGTAGTTAAGAAACAGCGTTATGAGGAAGCTGCCAAGCTTAGGGATGATGAAAAAAGATTAGAAAAGGAACTTGCTGTTGCCCAGGAAAAATGGGAAGAAGACAGTAAACTCCACAGAGAAACGGTAAGTGAAGATAATGTTGCCGATGTGGTATCTATGATGAGTGGAATTCCGGTAAATAAAATAGCACAGACTGAAAGCAACAAACTCGCTGAGTTACCAGCTCTTATTAAAGGGAATGTAATTGGACAAGATGAAGCCGTTGCTAAAGTAGCAAAAGCAATACAACGTAACAGAGCAGGTCTGAAAGATCCGAATAAACCTATTGGTTCTTTCATTTTCCTGGGACAAACTGGTGTAGGAAAAACCCAGCTGGCCAAGGTATTGGCACAAGAACTTTTTGATTCTGAAGATGCCCTGATCAGGATTGATATGAGTGAGTATATGGAAAAATTTGCCATATCCAGACTAGTAGGAGCTCCTCCCGGTTATGTGGGTTACGAGGAAGGGGGACAACTGACTGAAAAAGTTAGACGCAAACCTTATTCTGTAATTCTTTTGGATGAAGTTGAAAAAGCGCATCCTGATGTTTTTAACATGTTACTTCAGGTATTGGATGATGGATTTTTAACAGACAGCTTAGGTCGTAAAATAGATTTCAGAAATACGATCATTATAATGACATCGAATATTGGTGCCCGCCAGCTCAAGGATTTTGGACAAGGCGTAGGTTTCGGTACTGCTGCAAAAAAATCTCAGGAACATGATCACCATAAGAGTGTGATTGAAAATGCCCTTAAAAAGGCTTTTGCACCGGAGTTCCTTAACAGAATAGATGATGTGGTTGTATTTAATCCGTTGGAGCGCAAACATATTCATAAGATAATCGACATTGAATTAAATAAACTTTACGAAAGAATAAATGATATTGGATACGATCTGAATTTAACAGACAAAGCCAAAGATTACATTGCCGATAAAGGTTTTGATAAACAATACGGTGCACGACCCCTGAAAAGAGCAATTCAAAAATATATTGAAGATGCCCTCGCAGAAGAAATAGTGAATTCCAAACTCGAAGAAGGGGATAGTATCTATATGGACTTAGATGAAAAGAAAGAAGAATTGTCTATTCAGATAAAAAAGTCTAAGAAAGGCTCTAAAGCATAGCAGATTGTAAGAATTTAGTTATAAAGGAACCAAGTTAATTGGTTCCTTTTTTTATTTCCATAGATTACAGCAAGTAAGAATAAGAATACAGTTTAAACTTACCGGAAACCGTATAAACGATATATACGCCATTGGTCTAATATTTTTCGCAAAACTTGAACAAGCCTATACTTTCGTTTTAGACACACTAAACTATATGAAATGAAAGTCGGACCGGCTAAGAAAAAAATTATAGTCAAAGAATACAACTTAGATATTGGTACTGTTCAGGTATTTAAAAATCATATGGTTGTAACGTTTGACGAAGGGGCAACGCTTACCCTGGAAAGGGCCTATCAAATTATTGGAATTTCAGAGATCCATTTTAGAGATACCAACTTTGGCATTATCAGTCTCAGAAAAAATTCCTATGCTATAGATCCCACTATTTACGGCTATTTAAGGGAGTTAAATAATCTTAAAGCATTTGCTATTGTTTCCGTCAAGGAAGTAGATATGCATAATTTTAAAATTGAAAAACTTTTCTACAAAAAACCAATGAAATTTTACATTGATTATAATAATGCACTTGCCTGGGTGCAAAGAAGGGTCAGAAAGAAGTAAGGATTTAGTCTTCTTTAGTTTGATTTTCCGTGTCCACAGGAGGAACATTAAACAAATCAATGTAAGCCGGGCCAATTCCATTAATTATAGCGGTAGCTGTAAGCGCTTGGTATCCCAGGTTTTCAATTGCTAAATCTGCAGCCCTGCCATGAAGGTATACTCCAAAAATAGCCGCTTTTAAAGGTTCATATTTCTGCGCAATTAATGAAGTTATCATACCGGTCAGCACATCCCCGCTTCCAGCAGTAGCCATACCGGGGTTTCCCGTTGTATTAACATATCCCTGTTCATCATAGACCACAATTGTGTGGGCTTCTTTAAGTACAAGGATGCAATCATATTTCTTAGAAAATTCCTTTGCTTTTTTTAGCTTGTCAAAATCATTCTCCCAGGCACCCAACAAACGCTTCAATTCCCCCGGATGTGGTGTAAGTACCGTTTTTGGCTGAAGTCTTTTTAAAAGGGATTTTTTTTGGGCAAGAATATTAATTCCGTTTTTACCGGTTCCCATTCCAATTCCCAACCCTATTACATTGGGCTCCATGTTCAAAGAAATATTCATAATTTCTTTTTCGCCCTTATCCGTAATAACCATAATTTCAGGCAATGAACTCTGCAATGGTATATACCCACATTGAGGCACATAAGCCGAAACCAATCCACTACCGGTGGTAATACAGGCCCGTGAAGCAAGAGAAACAGCTCCAATTTTTCCATAGCTGCCACCAAGAATCAACGCATGGCCGTAAGTGCCTTTGTGCGAAAATTTTTCTCTCGGAATGTAATATTTCAAAACTTCATTTTTGCCAATAAGTTCGAAGCTGGCATGAGTTTGTTCAGTATATTTTTGGGACAAACCAATATTCAAAATTTGCCATTGATTAGAGAATACCCCTGTTTCCGGCAAGAAAAAAATAAGTTTTGGAAACTGGAAACTAAGAACATAATTAGCTTTTACGACCGATTCTAAATTATTAACAGCCTGATCTAAAAACAAACCCGATGGCACATCAACCGAAACTACAAAAGCACCAGATTTATTGAGATGATGTATAATCTGTGCAACCCATTGGTCTGGCGATCTGTTTAAACCAATCCCAAAAAGGGCATCAATAATTATATCTTCTGAACTTAACGAAGGAAGTTCAGTATCCGGGTTCATAAAATATGGCCAAATCTTACGATCTTTTAATCGTTTCAAATTAACCAGGAAATCAGCAGACCTCTTTTCGCTATAGTTTACAACAATTACTTCTATATTATAGCCATGCTCCATTAAGTGTCTGGCCAGAGCCAATCCATCCCCACCATTATTTCCAATCCCACAAAACAACTTAATTTTTACCTGTGCCCCTTGCAGCCTGTGATGAAGCCAGTTGAAAAGTTGAACAGACGCCCTCTCCATAAGTTCATCACTAGTAATTTTCTGCTCTGCCAATGTAAATTGGTCAGCTGCGTAAATCTGTTTGGCTGTGAATATCTTCATTTCCCCATTTAAGCTTAGAGTTTTGATTATCCCTATTTAGTCATAACCCTATTTATAATAGCCATTTTAATTATGTTGGTAATTATGAATTCTACGGTATACTAATCAATCTACCTAAAAGAACTATTTTTTGTAAAAATATTTGAAAAAGTTTGATGACTTCGTAAAAATAGCATGAATTATTTGATAAGGGGTTCAAAAGTCATACTTTTGAATTGTTATCATAGGCATTATGAAAAGCATATCGGACATAAACAAATGGGCTCCTTCCCAACCTAACCAGCGCCATTTTGCTGTTACATCTACCACTACTACCCCTAAGGGGTAAGATTCTACATATACGTCCGTATTCATATATATTCAGTAACAACACCTGTATCAATTACATAATTAACAAGATAGAATAATGAAGATTTTAAAGTTTGGAGGTACTTCAGTAGCCAATGCAGCACACATTAAGCAGGTTCAGAATATCGTCAAAAATTTAGATGGAAATAAGATGGTTGTTGTCGTATCAGCTCTTGGGGGAATTACTGATTTACTCTTAAAAACGGTTGATTTGGCATCGAAGCAGGATGAGAGCTATAAAGATTGTCTCCGCGAAATAGAGGCCCGGCATATTAAGACCATTAAAGAACTTATTCCAATTCAATTACAAAGTGCCATTTTAAGTAAAGTAAAAAGTGAATTAAACACTTTGGATACCCTTGCCGAGGGTGCATTTCTAATTGCTGAAAAGACCCCGCAGTTAACAGATAAGATAGTAAGTTTTGGTGAACTTTTGTCGTCTTTTATTATTAGTGAATTCTTCATATCAGAAGGTATGAACTCTGCGTTTAAAGATAGTCGAGAGTTAATTAAAACTGATGATGCGTATGGCATGGCCGGAGTAGATTTTGATAGCACAAATGGTTTATGTAAAACTTACTTTTCAAATTCTAAAAGCAACATAACTGTCATTCCAGGATTTATATCTTCATCAGCTAAAGGTAATTCCACAACCTTAGGAAGAGGTGGTTCTGATTATACAGCGGCAATAGTAGCTGGTGCATTAGAGGCGGAGGAACTACAAATATGGACAGATGTTAGTGGAATGTATACTGCTAATCCCAGAATAGTTAAACAGGCTAAAGCAATTCCGCAGATCTCTTATGAAGAGGCAATGGAATTATCTCATTTTGGAGCCAAAGTTTTGTATCCCCCCACCATTCAACCTGTGCTGTCAAAAAATATACCTATCCTCATTAAAAATACTTTTGCACCGGACGAGCAGGGTACTTTAATAGCCAAAAACCAAAATGCCCTGGGTAAGTCTGTTCGGGGTATCAGTAATGTAGAGAATATTACCCTCCTTTCGCTGGAAGGCCCGGGTATGATTGGAATACCGGGTATCTCAAAACGATTTTTTGAGGTGCTTTCTCAGGCCGGTATTAGTGTTGTACTTATAACACAGGCATCCTCAGAACATTCAATTTGCGTTGGAATTTCTGATAATGATGCAGTAATTGCAGAATCATTGGTGAATACAGCTTTTGAATATGAAATAGCTACACAAAAAATTAAGCCGGTAATAGTAGAAACTGAACTCGCCATTATTGCTCTGGTGGGAGACAATATGAAAAGTCACCAAGGCCTAAGCGGAAAGATGTTCAGTGGATTAGGCAAGAATAACGTAAATATCAGAGCCATTGCCCAAGGGGCTTCTGAAAGGAATATTTCGGCCGTTATTAGAAAAGATGATATAAAAAAAGCCCTTAATACCTTACATGAAGAGTTCTTTGAGGAAAACATTAAGCAATTAAACCTCTACGTAATGGGCGTGGGTAATGTGGGTTCCAGGTTTATTAAGCAAATCCAAAATCAGAAAAAATATCTTAAAAAGAACCTTAAACTAAATCCGCGGGTCATTGGATTATCTAATTCGAGAACAATGGTTTTTGATGAGGATGGGATACCATTGGAACGTTGGGAAGAGTTGTTGGAAAAAGGAGAAAAAGCGGATAAGACCAGGTTTTATGAAAACGTCTTAAAATACAACTATCGCAATAGCATTTTTGTAGATAATACCGCCAGCGAAATTGTAGCCGATACTTATTCTGATTATTTAAAACGAAGTATTTCAGTAGTTACCTGCAATAAAATTGCCTGTTCTTCGGACTATGAAAAATACAGGGATCTTAAAGAGCTTTCAAGAGAATACAATTCACCATTCCTATTTGAGACAAATGTGGGTGCGGGATTGCCCATAATAGACACTCTAAAGCATTTGATAGCCTCCGGAGATAAAATCAACAAAATACAAGCTGTACTATCGGGAAGTCTGAATTTTGTTTTTAATAATTTTGACGATACCACCACTTTTCATGATGTTGTTAAAAGGGCGCAGGAAGAGGGATATACCGAACCGGATCCAAAAATAGATCTCAGTGGGGTTGATGTAATGAGAAAGATTTTAATTTTGGCAAGAGAAAGTGGCTATAAACTGGATATAAAGGAAATAGAGAACAAATCATTTTTGCCGGAAGAAAGTTTGGCGACCAACAATAATGAAGACTTTTATGCTTCTCTTATCACCCATGAAAAATCCTTTCAGGAACTTTATGCAAAGGCGGCGGCGGTTGAAAGCAAGCTAAAATATGTTGCAGAATATGCAAATGGAAAAGCGAGTGTTGGACTAGAGCACATCCCTAAGGGTCATGATTTTTATAATTTAGAAGGAAGTGATAATATTGTACTTTTCTTTACTGAAAGATATCCTAGCCAACCATTGATTATCAAGGGCGCCGGGGCCGGGGCAGATGTTACAGCATCCGGAATTTTTGCAGATATAATCAGAATAGGAAATTTTTAATTAAATGAATAGAATTAAGGTCTTTTGCCCGGCTACAATAGCAAATATCTCCTGTGGATTTGATGTCCTTGGTTTAGCCCTGGAGGCAATAGGCGATGAAATGATCGTGCAAAAGGCAAAAGAACCTGGTATCAGGATCTCTAAAATAACAGGACAATCACTACCCCTGGCAACATTAGATAATGTAGCTGGCGTAGCAGGATTGGCCTTTTTAAAAGAAAGCAATTATACCGGTGGCTTTGAGATTGAAATTCATAAAAAGATAAAAGCCGGAAGTGGAATTGGCAGCAGCGCTGCAAGTGCTGCCGGTGCTGTATGGGCTATGAATGAACTTCTGGATAGGCCATTTACACCAATTGAACTGGTAAAGTTTGCCATGCTCGGAGAGGCATTAGCCAGCGGCGTAGCCCACGCAGATAATGTAGCACCCGCTCTATACGGTGGATTTACGCTGGTGCGTAGTTATGAACCCTTAGATATTATCAAAATAAATACACCCCCTGAATTGTTTGCTACGGTGATCCACCCTCAGATTGAAGTAAAGACATCAGATTCGAGAAAAATTCTTAAAACATCAATTTCCTTAAAAGATGGAATAAAACAATGGGGAAATGTTGGAGGACTTATATCAGGGCTTTTCCTCGAAGACTACGACCTGATTGGCAGGTCTTTAGTAGACCATATCATAGAACCTATCCGATCCATGCTTATACCCGGATTTAGTGATGTAAAATCAGAAACCATGAAAGCAGGGGCTTTGGGAACCGGAATTTCCGGATCGGGGCCTTCTATTTTTGCCTTGAGTAAAGGAAAGGCAACTGCCGAAAAAGTAGCAGAAGCTATGAGCAGTGTATACGTCAATATTGGTGTGGATTATGATGTATATGTTTCAAAAATAAATACGAAAGGAATGCATAAAATATGATTTGGACCTTTTCTTCCTTAATACCTGCAAATGAAATTTTATAGTCTAAATAAAAAAGCTGCGGAAGTATCGTTTAAAGATGCTGTGATTAACGGCATAGCCCCCGACAGAGGTTTATACTTTCCACGGGAAATAAACCCGCTGCCTGCATCTTTTTTTGAAAATATTGAAGATCTTACGGATCATGAAATTGCCTTTGAGGCAATAAAACAATTTGTAAGTGATAGCATTCCGGAAAATATATTAAAAGAGATTATACATAGTGTGTTAGATTTTCCCTTTCCCGTTGTAGAATTGGAAAAAAACGTAGCAACTTTAGAACTTTTTCATGGACCTACCCTTGCATTTAAAGATGTAGGAGCCAGATTTATGGCGCATTGCCTTGGTTATTTCTCAGAAGGTCAAAATAGTGAGGTGACAGTGCTGGTAGCTACTTCTGGAGACACCGGTGGTGCAGTGGCTAATGGTTTTCTAGGGGTAAAGGGTGTTAATGTGGTTATATTATATCCAAGCGGAAAAGTCAGTGATATACAGGAACGTCAGTTAACAACATTAGGACAAAACATAACGGCCCTTGAGGTTAACGGGAATTTTGACGATTGCCAGAATATGGTTAAAACTGCATTTTTGGATTCGGACCTGAAATCAGAAATAAAATTAACATCCGCAAATTCAATAAACGTGGCCAGGTGGTTGCCACAAATGTTTTATTTTCTATTTACTTATAAAAAACTTAAAAGCAGGAAACAGCCTATTGTGTTCTCTGTTCCTAGCGGTAATTTTGGAAATATCTGCGCAGGGATGGTTGCACAAAAACTAGGCATGCCGGTTGCACATTTTATTGCAGCAACAAATGTAAATGATACTGTACCTCGTTTTATGCATACACAAGAATATACTCCCAAAACTTCAAAATCTACTATTTCTAATGCTATGGATGTAGGAGACCCCAGTAATTTTATTAGAATAAGGAATCTTTATAAAAATAATTTCGAAGAATTAAAGAATAACTTGTCCTCCTATTCCTTTACAGATAAGGAAACAAAACGCGCAATCCTTAAAATTTATAATTCATCTAACTACATAGCTGATCCTCATGGAGCGGTTGGATATTTAGGTCTGAAAGAATACCAAAAAGATAAATCTAATACCTTAGGCGTGTTTTTAGAAACTGCGCACCCTGTTAAATTTTTAGACGTTGTTGAAGAAACTCTAAAATTGAAATTGCCTATTCCTTCCCAGATTCAAAGTGTATTGGAAAAAGATAAAGTTTCTTTCAAGATTGACACGTACGATGAACTTAAAAGTTATTTGCTAAAAAAATAGGCCATTTCAATATTTTAAGTCATAAAACATTGTGAAGTCTGATTTAGCTATCTATTAATTTTCTATAAATTTGCCCAGCTCAAAAGCATGAAATATGAAGAATACGGCCTTAACTAAAACTCACGAAGCTCTTGGAGCAAAAATGGTTCCTTTTGCAGGATATTTAATGCCAGTATCTTATGAAGGTGTTAATGTTGAACATGAAACTGTAAGAAAAGGGGTGGGCGTCTTTGATGTTTCTCATATGGGAGAATTCTTAGTGGAAGGACCCAACGCTTTAGCGCTTATCCAAAAAGTCACATCAAATGATGCTTCAAAACTAGCGGTTGGAAAGGCGCAATACAGCTACTTTCCAAATGAATCTGGTGGTATTGTGGATGATCTTATTGTTTACAGGGTAAAAGAAGAAGTTTACCTCCTTGTGGTGAACGCCTCAAATATTCAAAAAGATTGGGATCATATTTCCAGGTATAATGAGTCTATAGGTGCTCAACTCAGGAATATATCAGAAAACTACTCTTTATTGGCTATTCAGGGTCCTAAGGCGGTAAAGTCCATGCAGTCTTTAACCTCCGTAGATCTTTCCGCTATTAAGTTCTATAATTTTGTAGTTGGCGATTTCGCCGGGATAGAACATGTTATCATTTCGGCGACAGGCTATACAGGTTCAGGAGGTTTTGAAATTTACTGTAAAAATGAAGAAGCAAAACAAATTTGGGATAGTGTTCTGGAAGCAGGCGCGGCTTATGGAATTAAGCCAATTGGTTTGGCTGCTAGGGATACGCTAAGACTAGAGATGGGCTATTGCCTTTATGGTAATGATATTAATGATGAAACTTCTCCTTTAGAAGCAGGGCTGGGTTGGATTACAAAGTTTAGCAAAGACTTTGTGAACAGTGATGCTCTGGCAAAAGAAAAGGAGCAACCATTAAAGAAAAAATTAATTGCCTTTGAATTGCAGGAACGTGGTATTCCCAGACAGGATTATGAAATAGTAGATGGAACAGGAAATAAAATTGGCTATGTCACCTCCGGAACAATGTCACCTTCTTTGAACAAAGGTATTGGCTTGGGATATGTAGAATCTACATTCTCCGATCCGGGCAGTGAGATTCTTATTCAAATACGTAAAAATACAGTAAAGGCAAAAGTTGTAAAACTACCATTTTATAAATCTTAAATATCTTTTGGAAACGAGGAGGGCAATAGGGTGAAAGACGGAGGAAAGAAAATACTGATATTAGGTGGTAGCGGTTTTATTGGGAATGCTATTTACAAGGAACTCTGCAATTATTTTGATACCTATGCTACGTATTGTTCCTCTGGCAGGGCCTTTGAAGACAATAAACAATTTATAAGATATGACATGCTGGAAGATGATATCTATCAACTTCTGGAGCAAATACGTCCACAAGTAATTATTTCTGCTTTAAGAGGCAATTTCGGAGCTCAAATTCAGGCTCATCAGCATATAGCGGAATATCTAGTTAAAAACGATTGCAAACTATATTTCTTGTCTTCTGCTAACGTCTTTGATGCATATAGTAAATATCCATCATACGAATATGATAAAACCTTATCTGAGAGTGTCTACGGTAGACTAAAAATAAGAATAGAGAATATGCTTTTGCGGTTGCCCAGGTCCAAAATGGCCATTTTAAGAGTACCTATGGTATTTGGGAATTCCTCCCCCCGGGTAAAGGAAATGAAGAAATTTATTTGGAATAATGAGCCTATCGAAGTTTTCCCAAACCTTATAATTAACGTAATAAGCATCAATAAACTTACCCAGCAAATCCATTATCTCATTAATCGCAATAAAATTGGAATTTATCATTTGGGTAGTTATGATTTGGTACATCATGAAGACTTTGTAAAAGATATTCTTGAAAGGATTGGGAGTTTTAATCCAATTTTTAAGCGGGTGTTCACCACAAATGAGGAGCGCTATCTGGCCGTTTTACCTAAAGACAATAAACTTCCCAAAAACCTTCGAATTAGTTGCCAGGAAATTATTGATCATCATGTTATTGGATGATTTATAAGAAATCTGCCTATTTTTAATTTCAATTCGATTTTTTCTAACTTTAAGAAAAATAAAACTTATGGAAAAACTAAGCGAAGATGAAGTAACTAACAGGTTAAAAAATCTGAAAGGTTGGGAATATAAAGACGGCTCCATTGAACGTAGCTATAAGTTTAAAAACTTCAAAGATGCTTTTTCTATTATGACACGAATAGCGTTTGAATGCGAGCAACAAAATCACCATCCGGATTGGTCGAATGTATATAGCTCTCTAAACATTCGATTAAATACGCACGACGTTGGTGGTATAACCGAAAACGATTTTAAACTTGCTGAAAGCATTGAAAAAATAGTCAATAGTTAATTGCTTTGTCTTGTTGTAACCTCTCTTGTCCCACCATTTAAAATTGTTAAATTTGCTTCCAGGAAATAGCATGCATTAATTTATGGGAAGAGCATTTGAATTTAGGAAAGCGCGTAAAATGAAGCGATGGTCAGCCATGTCCAAAGCTTTTACGCGAATTGGCAAAGACATTGTTATGGCTGTTAAGGAAGGTGGACCCGATCCCGATTCCAATTCACGTCTGCGTGCCGTTATTCAGAATGCCAAATCTGTGAATATGCCCAAGGACAATATTGAAAGAGCAATTAAAAGGGCCTCCGATAAGTCTCAGGGCGATTTTAAAGAGGTATTATTTGAAGGTTACGCCCCCCATGGAATAGCTATTTTAATAGAAACAGCAACAGATAATAATACGAGGACAGTAGCCAACATTCGCAGTTATTTTAATAAATGCGACGGTAACCTGGGCACCTCCGGGTCTGTTGAGTTTATGTTTGATCATACCTGCAATTTTCGTATCAATGCAGAAGGAATAGATCCTGAAGAAATTGAGCTGGACATGATTGACTTTGGTGCGGAAGAGGTCTTTGTTGATGACGATGGCATATTAATCTATGCCCCTTTTGAGAGCTTTGGAGCCATACAGAAGGAATTGGAATCTCGAAATATTGAAATTCTCTCTTCAGGATTTGAAAGAATTCCGCAAATCACCAAAGAACTTTCCCCTGAGCAAGCGGAAGATGTTGAAAAGCTCCTGGAGAAAATTGAACAAGACGATGATGTACAAAATGTATATCATACTATGCAGGAATAACTACAACTTAGCACAGTCATTTATACCTTAAATTATTAATGATGCACGATCATTAATTGGGATCTGACTTGCCTGATTAAGAATATCAGGCTTAAGGATTCAATGGTAACCTTAATTATTCCAGTGACTGACCAAGGTCATTGTACATTGGTAGTGATCACTCTAATTTTAACTATAATACTAGCCTGTATAAAGCATTCTAAAGATGAATTAAATCTATTATTTAACCTTAAAACCTTGGATTATGAAAACACTAAGCAATATATTTTTATTCGTACCCCTATTCGCATTTTTATTACTTTCCTGTTCAGAAGATGACCCTGTAGAATTGGTTAAAGTAGGAGGACCATTTGAAATTAGTGAATTGGCAGGTAGTTGGGAGGCCACCTCAGCCGGTTTTAGCGACGGAAATGTGAATTTTCTTGATCTAATTGACGAAGGAGGAACCGTAACCTTAACCGTTCAAAGTAGTGGCAGATTTACCTTAACCATTGATCCTTCAGACAGGCCATCATATACAACGAGCGGTGAGATGTTCTGGGAAGAATTCGAAGGAGATTATTTTTTCGCTATTGAATGGGCCAATTACCCCGGAGACTGGGACACTTATGGTGCAACGCTTAATGCCACTACATTCACCCTAAATGGAGGTTTTGGATCAGGAGAATATGATTTTGACAATGATGGTAATTTTGAATCGGCAAGCATTAGCTTTACGTTTGTAAGGGTTTAAGTAAATTCCGGGATTTTCCCTACCACGCCCTTGTAAAATTCCCTGTATGATTGAAGATCAGCTTCCATATCATTTGTAGGGTATTTAGGTTCTGAAATCTTAACTTCCTTTTTACCAAAATCGAAGGCTACCATTACTATGGGAACTTTCGCCATTTTAGCTATATAATAAAATCCTGTTTTCCATTTTGTTACTTTTTTGCGCGTTCCCTCCGGAGCCAATGCCAACCGAAATCGCTTGCGCTCATCAAAAAGTTTTACGATTGCAGCGACCTTGTTTTGGCTTTTACTTCGATCTATTGGAGCACCCCCCATCCACCTAAAATACCATCCAAATGGAGGACTGAAGAGACTATGCTTTCCGATAAAATTAACTTCCTCATTAAATACCCTCCTAACCAACAGACCCAGAATAAAGTCTACCCAACTGGTATGAGGGGCTACAATTACAACACATTTATCAACATCCGGAAATTTGCCTATTAGTTTCCACTTTAGTATTTTAAAGAATATAAATTTAGAAAGTTGGTGCATAAAAACAGTGTGGGAATTCTATCAATGTAAAGGCTTAAATGCAATTACATCTATTAATCCCGAAAAGAATGAAATAGCAAATAATTACAAAGTTAATCTCCCTGAAGGTTAAATTTTCTCGTATATAGATCTTAATTTCTCAGGAGTGATATATTTTGCCCAGTTTTTGCCCAGAGCATTTTCCCAAAGCGGAACCATACCCAATGATACCTTTATCATAGTATTGAATTGCTCATCAGTTAAATTTGCACATATTCCCTTAGGAAGCTGAATATCATGCTTTTCCATCATTTCATTAAATTTAGCCACTCCTTCAGGATAAAACTCTTCCAAATGTTGAAAAACAAGACAATTTCCAATCCCATGTCTTGTCCCCAGAAGATAAGAAAGACCATAACTCATTGCATGGGCAACACCTACCTGAGAATAGGCAATACTCATGCCTCCATGCCACGAAGCCATCATTAACTTATCTCTGGAGTCTGAATCTGAAATATCACCTAAAAAAACTTCTTCACATAATTCCAAAGCTTTTTCACCATAACTCTGACTAAACGCATTCAGGTAAGTCCCGTTAAGGGATTCTACACAATGAATAAAACAATCCATACCGGTATAAAACCATTGATCTTTAGGCACACCGTGGAGAAGATCGGGATCCAGAATAACCTGATCAAATGGAGTAAAATCTGAATTAATACCAAGTTTCTTTTCAGGACCAAGTAAAACCGTTGTTCTGGACACCTCGGCTCCCGTACCACTTATAGTGGGTATCCCAACATGATAAACTGCCTGATTATGTACTAAATCCCAGCCCTGATAATTGGCCGAAGAGCCCTCATTATTTAACATTATTGCAACGGCTTTTGCAAGATCCAACAAAGTACCTCCACCAATGCCTACAATAGCCGATGGTAATTCTGTAAAATCCTCTTTTATCGTACTTACCAAATCATCTACTTGCCCTGTTTTTGGCTCTTTATCCGCAGAAATCAGAACAATCCTATCTTGAAATAAAACGGGAATTCTATCGATTAAGTCAGAGTTTTTAAAAACATCATCTACAAGATAAATTACTGGAGCGTCATTACTGTTTCTATGAGGTAGTAGTATTTCTCCTAACTGGTCAAAGCTACCCTGTCCGAATACCACACGGGGCACCATTGGAAAATTTCGGTAAGGACCTTTGGTCTTCTTGGCACTTTTTTCTAGTTCTAAGTCTTTCATTTCTTCCATGTGTTTATTCAAGGTATTTTAAAATTTCTGATAGTGTGTTTAAAGTGAGGTGATCATTGTTATGCTCTTCGGGAGCTATATGCTCATGTGCCCATGTCGTATGAAAAGGTACATGTACCGCCTTGGCACCAATATTCATAATAGGTAATACATCTGATTTGAGTGAATTTCCAATCATTAAAAATTCGTTAGTCTTAATCTCCAGATGATCCAGTAAATTTTTATAATTCTCTTCTTTTTTGTCACTTAACACTTCAACATGATGGAAATATTTGGTTAGTCCGGATCTTTCCAATTTTCTCTCCTGATCTAAGAGATCTCCTTTTGTAAGGACTATTAACCTGTATTTCCTGGCGAGTTTTTGCAATACTTCCTCAACACCCTCTAAAAGTTCTACAGGCCTGGCAATCATTTCCTTTCCAAGATTTAATATTTCAGTAATTGTCTGGGGAGGAACATTATTGTTGGACAATTCCATAGCAGATTCAATCATGGAAAGCATAAAACCTTTTATCCCGTAGCCATAGAGCTCGAGGTTATTCATTTCCATTTTAAAAAGTTCCTGATCTACCTTATTTTTGGTTTCATAATTTTCAAGAAGATCGGCAAACTTTTCTTCCGCTTCCCTAAAGTAGGTTTCATTTACCCAGAGCGTATCATCGGCATCGAAACCAACAACTTTGATATTCTTAAAATCTAGTTCCATAGCGCCTTAGCCTTCTCAAGATCTTCAGGAGTGTCAATTTCAATTCCAATTACCTCTGTTTCCACCATTTTAATTTTCTTACCATATTCCAAATATCGTATGGCCTCAATTTTCTCTGCAGCTTCAAGGGTTAACATAGGTAAACTTCTAAAATCCATAAGTGCTCTTTTCCTAAAAGCATAAACACCTTTATGTTTAAAATAGTCAATTTCCATATCTGTAGCCCTTAGATAAGGAATAGTAGACCTCGAAAAATACAGTGCAAAATTTCTGTTATCGACAATTACTTTTACAATATTTGGGTTATTAATCTCGTCAGAATCGGTAATTTTTGTCATTAATGACGCCAAATCAATTTCTTCGTTCAAATCATTTTCAAAAACATTCAACATACTGACTAAACTCTCCTTATCTGTAAAAGGTTCATCTCCTTGTATATTTACTATAATATCTACTTCCATGTCGCTTACAGCTTCCGCTATTCTATCACTCCCGCATTCGTGTTCTTCTATACTCATTATAGCTTTGCCACCTTCTTTGGTGATAGCATCAAAAATAATAGGACTATCTGTAACGACGTAAACCTGATCAAACAAATTAGTCTGCAGAGCGGCCTCATTCGTTCGTACAATGACCGGTTTACCTGCCAAATCTTGCATCAATTTTCCTGGAAATCTGGTTGCCGCGTAGCGGGCAGGTATCATAGCAATTATTTTAGTCATTGATTTCTTATTTATTTATGTTTAATTCTTGGTCTTAATTTACGATAAATCGAAAAAATAAAAACCAGGATTATTATAACCAGCACCATAGCAAGTATTGGAGCAAATATCGATGCAGTTGTAACTACTATAGCGGTTCCGGATTCTAAAGTCGATACCATAGGATTTGCGAGTCCTCCTGTGGTTGTGGTAGATACTACTCTTCCTGCAGCCGACGCACCTTTTATGGCGGTTGCAGTTCCTCCTCCGGCTATAATAGCTAGAGACCAGGTTACCACAGGATCTAAATTTGCCACAGTAGAAACCATTACGGCAGTGCCTGCAATTGCTGCAAGGGGTATAGCCATACTATCTAGTAAATTATCTACCCATGGAATAAAATAGGCCATTAATTCTACTAATGTAGCAACTCCAAGTACAATTAATGCCGCAAGACTGCCAATCCATACCCAGTTTTGATTCAATTCCCAGACACCGAAATAGGCCGCAAGGCTTAATGCAAACAAAGGCAAGAAAACCCTGAATCCGACCGAGGCAGCAAGTCCAACTCCAAGAAATATGCTAATTATTGTTTCAGATGTCATTACAAAAATCTGTTGTACTAAATTAAGTTATTCCTAATCAACAAAAAAATCACTCTTAAACCCTATCAGGTATAATTTTTCCTTTGCCCTGGTTACCGCTGTATAAAGCCATCGCAAATAGTCGCGATCTATTCCATTTGGAAGATAAGGTTGCTCTACAAATACAGTATTCCATTGTCCTCCTTGCGATTTGTGACAAGTTATGGCATAAGAAAACTTTACCTGTAAGGCATTAAAGTATTTATTATTCTTTACTCCCAGAAAACGCTTATATTTTGATTTTTCATGAGCATAATCGTTTTGCACTTCCTGATATAGCCGATTGCCTTCTTCATAGGACAATGATGGGGTATCTGCTCTTATAGTGTCTAATAATAATACAGGCTCCAATGGTCGTTGGTTTGGATAATCTACCATTTTCACCTTTACCTCGGCAAATTTGAATCCATAAAGCTCCTTAATAGAAAAAATCTCCAGTATTTCAATAATATCACCATTTGCTATAAAACCGGCTTCAGAATTGGGTTTTAACCAAAAGTAATTGTTCTTTACAACCATCATATAATCACCAGGGGCCAATTCATTTTCCAGGTATAAAATTCTATTCCTAATGTTTTCATTGTACAAATTTGCTCTTTTGTTTGAGCGCACAATCAGTACGGTCTCCTCCTTACCATTTTCCCTGTAAGAATTGTCAATTGCCTCCTGAATATCATGGCCATCAATAAGTCTTATTATGTCTTTAAATGGTTCAACATCAAATTTAAACTCATCCAGGTAGTCGGATTGCAACTGCTCCCTCAAATTGGTCGCATTCAACAATATTCCCGAGTTCTCTGCCTGTCTGACTACTTCGTCTAATTCGAGGGTTATTACTTCTTTATTATAATTATATATTAGTTTTTCGCTGTCTAGAGCAGGACTGATTTGTAAGTGAACCGGAGGCAATTGCGCAGTATCGCCAATTAAAATTAGTTTACAATTATGTCCGGAATAAACATACATTAACAAATCGTCTAGTAATGAGCCATTTCCAAATAACTTGGAATCTGAGGGTGCATCGGGGATCATAGAAGCTTCATCTACAATGAAAATTGTATCCCTGTGTTTATTAGGTGCGAGCACAAATTTTATACCTCCCCCTCTTTCCTTTTTTGGGAAGTAGATTTTCCTGTGAATTGTAAAGGCCTGACTTTTTGAATAATTACTCATTACTTTAGCCGCCCTTCCGGTAGGTGCCAGCAGCACTGCCTTCATAGTTGTTTTCCATAGGTTCGAAACAATATCACCTACTATCGTAGTTTTACCGGTTCCCGCAAAGCCTTTCAACAAATAAATTTCATCTTTCTTGTCTGATAATACAAAATGGGCCAGTTGTTGTAATGCCAGTTCTTGTTTTGGTGTAGGCAAATGAGGAAAGTTATCCTTAAGAAGTTTATAAAAAGAAGGCGCGGTAAGCAATTTCATCAGCCTTCAAATATAACGAGGATTTTTGCTACAAAACCTTTTACGATTAAAAAAAAATTGTAGATTTGTGAAGACCACTAAAGTTAATTAATACCAGTTAAAAATGAAAACCATACTTCAGATAGTACTTTGGATAATTTGCGTAGGACTTGGATACATGATATATAGATCTGTAACCGGGCCAATTGAGTTTCAAAAGGTAAAAGAAGATCGCTTTTCGAAAGTTATTTCTACTTTAAAAGATATTAGAAATTCACAGGAAGCTTACAGGACTGTGAATGGAAAATTTGCCAATGACTTCAAAAGCCTTATTTCGTTTGTAGACTCAGGAAAATATACCATTACCCAACAAAGAGATTCTTCATACATGGAATTTGACAAGGTTTATGGAATTGATTTATTAAGGGAAATAACGATTATAGACACACTTGGATTTGTTTCCGTAAAGGATTCTTTGTTTAAAGGTGATGATCGCTATAAAAGCATGATGAATGTTCCTTATGCCCAAGGTGGAGAAACATTTACCATGAAAGCAGATATTATTGATAAGGGAGGTTACAAAGCACCGGTTTTTGAAGCCAAAGTTAAAAAGGATGTAATTTTATACGACCAGCCAAAGGATCTTTTGACGAAAGAAAATGCTCAAATAAGTGTTGAAGAAGTAAACGGATCAGAAATTAAAGTAGGTTCGCTTACAGATGTGAGTACTAATGGGAACTGGCCACCTATTTATGACAAAAAAGGAGACCTATAACAATATTGAAGATTATCATAAATTGTCCATTCAGGTTAGCTTGAATGGACTTTCTTTTTGTATCGTGGATACTATAGCTAACACGATAAAAGATTTCAAGCGGCTTAGCTTCGGAAAAGAGCTAAGTCCTTATGAGATGCTAAATGAATTAAAGCAGCTTTTCCGGGATTCAGAGGTTGAAGATTATTCGTTTTCTGAAGTTGTGGTCATCCACAGGAATAATTTATTTAGTCTTGTTCCTAAAGCATTATTTGATACCGCAGAACTTGCCAATTATCTAAAGTTTAATGTCAAAATACTCGCCAATGACCTTATTGAATATGATGAGATAGCCAGTTATGATATGGTAAATGTTTATGTGCCTTTTGTAAATATCAACAATTATATTTATGACCTTTTTGGGGAATTTGAATTCATGCACCATGGGACAGTCATGGTCCAATCGTTGTTAAATTCACACAGTAACGGAAATGAGACCATTTGTTATGTGCACGTGGCAGATAATCAAATGGATATTACTGTACTTAATCAAAAACAATTATTGTTCTTCAATAGTTTTCCATTTAAAACCAAGGAAGATTTTATTTATTACCTGCTTTTTACTTTGGAACAACTGAAACTGGATACAGAAACTATCAAATTAAGACTTTTCGGAGAAGTAGATATGAGAGATGAGCTCTACAATATTGCTTATGAATATATACATCATATTTCATTGTTTATTCCACCAAGTGATATTTATTCTACAGAAGAACTTGAGAAAGATGTAGTAGATTTCACTGTTCTAAATGCACTTTAATGCGAATTATATCCGGTTCACATAAGGGTCGCCGCATTAATGCGCCTAGAGGACTACCGGTACGTCCTACTACGGACATGGCTAAAGAAGCTTTATTCAACATCTTAAATAACAACTACTACTTTGAGGATTTAAAGGTACTTGACTTATTTTCCGGAACAGGAAATATAAGTTTTGAGTTTGCCTCCAGGGGCAGCAAAGAAATTGTAGCAGTTGATAAAGATTACAGATGTATAAAGTTTATAGCTAAAACGGCTAATGAACTTGACTTCAACATTTCTGCTATAAAAAATGACGTTTTTAAATTTATTGAAAAAGTAACCCTGAATTTTGATATAATATTTGTTGACCCTCCGTATAGCTTTACTGTTGACGATTGTTCAAGGATTGCTTCAATTATTTTTGAAAGGCAATTATTGAATGATAATGGTATTTTGATAATAGAGCATTCCAAGCACACAGATTTATCTGCTCTTGAACATTTTAAATACATGAAGAAATACGGAGGAAGTATTTTTAGTTTTTTTGAATTAGATTAAAGCTCAGAATAAAAAAATCCCTTACTCCTAAGATTTAAAATAAATCGTAAAAAATAAAGGATTTTTTCTAAAAGCAGGTCGTAAGCCGGATTCTGTAAAGCCTCAAAGAGACCCCCCTTATCATTTATCTGGACCTGTGGTTACCCAAAAGTTCTAACCGCCTACCCTTCAGCTTGAACGTGCCGCTCTCAGACGCTGATATACATGGCGTTTCACCGCATAGAGTTTACCTGATTTCACTACAGCATTACCTGTACTTCCTTTCTGTTGCACTTGTCCTTCTTCCCCACATGGGGGAATAGACGGGGGTTACCCGCTATGCTGCACTATGGTGTCCGGACTTTCCTCACCCACATAAAATGCGAGCGCGATAAGGTGACCTGTTTAATGCAAAGGTACAACATCCCTTTTAAGCCAAAAAGATTTAAACAATTATTAAGGTTTATAGCATAATTCTTGTATTGTTTCAAAAATACCCACAACAAAATAAAAGCATTTTGGAATCTTGCCCCTGGCCAATAGTACCTCAACCAATTAATTGTTGATAAAAATTGGGCATCTATGTCTAAAATAAACGCCAAAATGAACGGCTATTTCTATATTTGTATATAACCCGTTAGGCGCTTATATTTAGTCTACAAAAGCTTGTTTATTTGGAACCATTTATTGTATCGGCACGTAAATTCAGACCCAAGACCTTTAAGGATGTTGTGGGTCAGGAAGCCATTACAAACACGCTGCAGAATGCTATTGAGAATAACCATCTTGCACAAGCGCTTTTATTTTGCGGTCCCAGAGGTGTTGGTAAGACGACATGTGCAAGGATTTTGGCCAAAAAGATAAATCAGGACGGTACTGAAAAAGAAGATGAAGATTTTGCATTCAATATTTTTGAACTGGATGCGGCATCCAACAATTCCGTTGATGATATCAGGAGTTTGATAGATCAGGTGCGTATTCCACCTCAGGTTGGAAAATACAAAGTGTATATCATAGATGAGGTACATATGCTATCTCAATCTGCTTTCAACGCATTTTTAAAAACTCTTGAAGAACCACCCAAACATGCTATTTTCATTTTAGCAACTACTGAAAAGCACAAAATAATACCAACTATTTTGTCTCGTTGCCAGATATTTGACTTTAAACGGATAACCGTTAAAGACGCCGCCAAGTATCTCAAATATATTGCCGAACAGCAAGGAGTTGAGGCAGAAGATGACGCGCTGCACATCATTGCTCAGAAGGCAGATGGCGCTATGAGAGATGCCTTGTCTATTTTTGACCGTGTAGTAAGTTTCTCGGGAAAGGAGCTTACAAGAGCCGCTGTTACAGAGAATTTAAATGTCCTGGACTATGATACATACTTTACGACTACAGATTTAATTCTGGAACATAATATCCCTCAGTTACTGGTTTTGTTCAATAATACGCTGGCTAAGGGTTTTGAGGGGCACCATTTTATTAATGGTCTGGCTTCACATTTCAGAGATCTTTTGGTTTGCAGGCATGAAGATACCATTGCTCTTTTAGAAGTTGGTGAAAAGGCTAAAACAAAGTATCTGGAGCAATCTAAAAAGACTTCTGAATCTTTTTTATTAAAAGGGATATCTATCGCTAATGAATGTGATCTTAATTACAAAGCCAGTAAAAACCATAGATTATTGGTTGAATTGACCCTGATGAAACTAGCCTCCATAGATTTTAATGGTGAAAAAAAAAATCTTGAAAACCTCAGCTCAGAATGGAGCGGTGAAATTCAATTAATTCCTACTTCCTTTTTTATGGATACCATGCCTATCAGCCAAGGGAAGGCATCTGTAGAATCTGCTGAAATCTCGGAGAAAATAAAAAAAGTCATCCCAGAAGAGAAGGAAGCAGAAATCAATTACTCCAATGAATCCCCAATAACAGAAAAAATTGATGCCCAGCCTCTAACAGAAATAATGGCAGAGGAAGTATTGATATCAGATCCTAATAGAAAAATTAAAATTAAAGAGCGATCTAAAAGAATTTCCGGGTTATCATTATCCAGTTTAAAGGCAAAAAAAGAGCATCAACTCAAAAAGATTGAAGTAGTCATTGATGAAGATGATCTACCTAAAGAAAGTTTTACAAAAGAGGATTTATTAAAACATTGGGAGTCATATATTCAAAAGTTGGATAAGGCAGGTAAAAAGATAATGGCTTCGAATCTAAGTTCCGACAAGCCCAAAATAGTTGATCAAACACAGATATTTATTGAGCTCCCGAATGGTACAATGAAAAAAGAAATAGAAAGGGAACAATTTCAACTTTTGAAGTTTCTAAGAAAAGAACTCAATAATTATAGCATTGAGCTGAAAATAAGCGTCAACGAAGAAATTGCCAAAAAGTTTGCCTATACCCCCGAAGAGAAGTACCAAAAATTAAGGGAAATAAACCCTGCCATTGATCTCCTAAGAAAAGAGTTTGATCTAGACCTTTGACTTATTAGTCAATCGGAGCCTAAAGGCATAAATGAGCATTATTACTGCCACAATGAGCAGTCCTAAGGATTCTCTACCCCTTTCAATATTGTCAATATCACCATTACCAATAGTTACCCCTTCATATTGTTCTGGCCACATAAGGAAAGTACTAACAAAATAAATACCACTTAGAATAACTGCACCTGTAACATTTAATTTGCCCAGATAAAATAACAAGGAGGCCGCAGCGGCAACTCCATAGATAGCATACCACAACAAAGCGTCAGGATCATTATACTGAACATATGCGGCCCAAATAAACAGCAGTGTAAATATCAGAGAAAGAATTTTGAAGAGGTTTTTCATAATTTAAGATTTTATCCGGTTAACAGTTTAGCCAGAAGCCCATAAACTTCCGTAGATTTATAAAGTTCTCGATTTAATGAACTTCTATTGTTTGTAATAAATATTGGGTAATCTGTCATGTCCTCCGGGAGTCTGCCATGAGAACCCTTAACCAAATCTGCTTTTAGAGGTATTATATTCATTACTGTCCTAAATCCAAGTTTCTTCTTCAAAAGCTTCAATATAACTTTTGGCATGACAAATTTATCATCAGGATCTGTAAACATTTCTACCGGATCATACCCGGGTTTTTTGTGTATATCTACCATTCTTGCATAATCCGGAGCTTTTGCATCATCCATCCAGAAGTAATAGGTAAACCATGAATTTTTTTCGGCAATCAAGACTAAATCACCACACCTGTCATGATTTAGATTTGTTGCCTCCAGTTCACTTGTCGACAAAACTCTTTCAATACCATCAATACCTTCCAATAATTTTTTGACTCTCTTTTTTGTAGCAGGATCATTCAAATAAACATGCGCTATTTGATGATCGGCTACGGCAAATGCTTTACTGGCACCTGCATCTAATAGCTCAAGGCCTCTTTCCTCCCTTACGCTTATTAAACCCTCAGAGCGTAGAATACGATTAATGTGAATTGGATTGTTTACATTGGTAATACCATATTCGGAGAGTAGCACTATATTCGTATTTCTTTTATCATAGTAATTTACCAGCTTTTTCACAACCTCATCAATTTCCCTAAGATCCTTGCTAATTTTTGGGAAGTCAATACCATGTCTCTGTAAATTATAATCCAAATGCGGCAGGTAAACCAATGTGAGCGTAGGATCATATA
This sequence comes from uncultured Eudoraea sp., assembly GCF_947258525.1. Classification (GTDB taxonomy): domain Bacteria; phylum Bacteroidota; class Bacteroidia; order Flavobacteriales; family Flavobacteriaceae; genus Eudoraea. Next base: position 53,941 of record NZ_CAMYIP010000152.1, on the reverse strand, counting down.
ATTTGTCAGTATTAATGGCGGCATCTGCTATCCACTGACTAGATTTTACTGAAGTTTTAGGACCCCAAAAATTAAATAATGGAAATGTACCAAGCTTATTTTGCAACTGGTCCCTTAATTCAGGAGGATGTGAATAGATGTCGGGAATCTTCCTGCCATCTGCAAGATAATTAGGACGTGGTGTAACACTGAAATCGACTGTGGAATACATATTATACCACCAGAAAAGATTAGCGCAACTAAAATTACTATCCAGTTGCTTCATCTCATCCCATAACTTGTCACTTTTAATTAGTTTGTTAGATTGTCTCCAGAATTTTACCTCACATTCATCCTTAAAATACCATCCATTGCCGACAATACCGTGTTCTGTTGGCCATTTACCTGTAAGATACGTTGTTTGAGAAGTACAAGTGACCGCTGGAAGAACCGGTGTAATTGAGGCCGAATTACCATTTGCAAGAAACGATTTAATAAAAGGCGTATGCTCACCAATTAATCTTTTGGTCAAACCAACAACATTCAGAACAACGGTTTTATTCATACCTTTTATAGTTTGTCTATTAGCCACTTCATTTCCCGGATTATGGATTCTGAAAGGTCTTTTTTAAGATAACCAGGAAGAACATCCCAGGTGTATGTCTCAACTTCCAGGTGTTCTGAAATAAGATGTTGCTTGAGAATAGCTATCACCTTGAGGATATGATCCTGAGTAGAGTATAGTTCTTCAAAAGATTCAAGAAAAATAGGCACATGAAAATGAGCTCTTAATTCTTCCACATCTGGTTTGTTCTTGAGAACAATGGGCAGGTCATTATAAGTTTTAACCCCCTCATTTGAATTTACAGTCACCTGATGCAGATAGGTAGGCTCATCAAATTTCCCCAGCGTTTCCCATATTTTATCCTTATGTAAGGTATTAAATTTAGCTTTTAACGCAGCACTGACCTGTATTTTTCCAATTTTGATTCCGGCATTCTTTAATTTTTCAAACGTATACGTGGGTTCTTCAAAGGCCAGTGAAAAATGACAGATATCATAACAAAGCGTACAATAGCGCAAAACCAAATTTTCAGCCTTTTCTTCACCTACATTAAGCTTTTTTATCAGCTCTTTCTTTGCAATTGGTAAAAGAATTTTGGCATAGAAAGTTAACACATCTTCAGTATTTTCAAGCATCCCATCCGGTTCCGGTTCAATATCTATATGAAGATACTTGGATGTACTTTCTTCAAGTTCATGGAGTTTAAGTATGAGCTCAGACAAATGTATCGCTCCCTTCTCCATGACAGCTTTTTTCTCTTTTGCACTTGCATGCCAATGCTTGTAGCTAATTGGCGATGTAGAAATACCTCCGGAAATACCTTCAGGTAAAAGAAAAGCTAACTGTTCAAACAGTCTTACGGTATAATTGACCCTTTCTCTTGTTGTCCAATCGGGCTCGTGTACTTTATCTTTTACAACTTCATCATGAAAATTTCCGTAAGGAAAACCGTTCATAGTAAATACATAAAGACCGTTTTTAATTAACCAACTTTTAAATTGTGGAAGATTATCATTCATTGCAAGTTCTTCACTTGCTCTATTGGATAGTCGCAATCCTATACCAAATGGTTGTTCCTTTGAAATATTCTTCTTTATAACAGGCAGGTAGTCGACTATACTCTGAAAAGTGCTGGCCCAATCCTGTCCCGGATGAATATTGGTGCAATAAGTCAGATGGTATTTATCATTGATCAGCATAGTTTATGCTACATTAATTTTATATTTACTATTCAGGGAATTTACTGCCTTCTTCATTAATTCCATATCTATTTGGTGAACATCTATTTTCTTGCCAATGCCATTTATTAATGTTATTGTCAATTCCCCTCCAAGATGCTCCCGAAACTCCTGGATCCCCTTTAATAACTCTTGTATTTCATTGTATCCTGAAATAGGAATAGATAAATCAAAGCCAATTTCTGTCATTACAGCCAATATTTCTTCCAAAATATCAACTGAAATAAAACCCATGAGCTGAGAATATGTCAAATCGAGTGCAATGCCCTTTGCCACGGCTTCACCATGCCTCAAAGAATAGTCACTCATCTGTTCCAATTTATGAGCGGACCAATGACCAAAATCCAACGGTCTGGAAGATCCACTTTCAAATGGATCGCCACCTTTGGCAATATGTTCCATATGCATTTCGGCACACCGGTAAATAGTGTTAAGCATGGCATCCATATCGCGTTCTTTCAATTTAATTGCATTTTCCTTAATTGTTTTAAAGAAAACTTCATCTTTGATAAGAGCAACCTTAATGGCCTCGGCCAGACCCGCAATCCAATCGCGCTGTTCAAGGCTTGCCAAAAATTTGCTGTCATTTAATATGGCGTAAGGTGGGGCAAAAGTGCCTATAAAATTCTTTTTGTTATAAGCATTTATTCCATTCTTGACCCCAATCGCTGCATCATTTTGAGAAAGTACTGTAGTTGGAATACGAATAAGTTTAACCCCCCTGTGAGCAATTGAAGCGGCATACCCGGCCATATCTATTACTGCGCCACCCCCAATGACAATCACAAAGGAGTGCCTGCAAATTGCATTATTGTTAATTGCGGCTATTATCTTATCGACATTATTATGGTCGTTTTTGGATTTTTCTCCACCGGGAGTTACCAAACACTCTGTTAACAGCAATTGATTATTATGCAGAAGACAATATTCTTTTATGCTTTCACTTAACTTAGGATGATTTTTAAGTACCCCATCGTCTATGACGAATAGTAGTTTTACCTTTTCATTTGGTTTGTAAGACTGTATGACCTCCTTGAACAAATCGTTGTTGCTCTCAAATAAGCCGCTTGTAAAATGTAAACTATATTTAAAGTTTACAGCAAAAGACCGTTCTATGGGTTTTAATTGCATGCTTCTAATTTATGTTACCGCAAATATCTTAGCGAGTATGTATGACAAGGGTAGCAATAGTAAAACAATTAAACCAAACTGCCATCCGTCAAATGCTACAGCGAGTGATGCATCCAAAACAATTATTGAAAGCACACCACTGACTACAGCTTTTTTAATGTTTTCAGGTGAATTTACTTTATATGCTCTAATTAATGGCCTATAAATCAGAAATATAAACAAACCCATGAAAGGAAATAAACTAATCCACTGTGTCCGTATATCCGGTGTAATCATCAAAATGATAAAAACAACCATTGCATATAATAGTCCTGCCCAAATTATATGCTTTTTATTTTCCCCATAAACCTCTCCCCTGCTAATTAGCGTAATGGCAAAAATATACAAAAGAGGAATTACGGCATACATCCAATGAAATATTTCACCGAATAAAGACATTCCTAAAATAAGGTTTAATGCTCTGCATAGCCCCATATTTAGAGGACCCAGGAATTGATATTTTTTGGTAAAAGAATCATAAAGTAGGATCATCAAAGCCAGAATAACAGCTATAATACCACTAAGTTGATTCACAAAGAATGATAAGAAGACTCCTGACAGCAATAATCCGGTTCCAAATAATGAAGCTCCTTTTAGAGATACGTCTCCTTTTGGAATCGGCCTTTCTGGTCGTTCTATCTCGTCAATTTTAAAATCAAACACGTCATTTAGAACAACTCCCCCGGCATAAAGGAAAATCGAGGAAAATATAAGTAAGATTAAATTTAGGTATGCAGGTCCGTTTAAGGAAGTGTCTGCTGTAATTAAGAAAGTTAGTCCGGAAATACAGGCACCAGCCAATATATCGGCCATGGCGGTGGGCAAGTTTGCTGGCCTGGTAAGCTTTGCGTACCCGAGGAGCACCATGTTCATTCTAATTTATTTGATCTGCATCTATACGAGGTTCCTGTCCCCTTAAAACACTATTATCATTAAAAAGAATAGATTGATTGATCCCCTGCGGATTCAACCAGTCTGATTCTTTCATTTTCCCATTTTTGCTAAAAGCATCCAATGCATTTTGATAACAGGTTTTCACAACATCTTCACGGGCTATACCTCGCTTTAACATTAGGGCCGCTGTTTTCGGTACAGCCAACGGGTCACTGACGCCCCAGTCTGCAGAACTATCTACTATTATATTGGAACTGCCATATTTACGGACTACTTCTACCATACGTTCATTACCCATTTTGGTTTTGGGATAAATGGTAAAAGCGGCTATAAAACCTTTATCTAAGACGTCTTTTACGGTTTCCTCATTATTATGATCAATTATTACATTACCGGGATCCAGTTTATGTTCAATACATACTTCCATGCTCCTGAGAGTTCCGGCTTTCTTATCCCTATGTGGCGTATGAACCTGAACCGTCATATTTAGTTCCTTGGCAAGTTCAAGTTGTTCTCTAAAATACTTATCCTCGGCAGGCGTCTGATCATCATAGCCTATTTCTCCAATGGCAACAACATTTTCTTTGTGAAGGTATAAAGGCAAAAGTTCCATTACCTGTTCAGCCAGGGCTTCATTATTGGCCTCTTTAGAATTCAATCCTATGGTACAATAGTGTTTAATCCCAAACTGACTTGCCCTAAATGGTTCCCACCCTACAAGGCTACTGAAATAATCTTGAAATGATCCAACTTGAGTACGCGGCTGACCTAACCAGAAAGAGGGCTCAATAATTGCAACAATTCCGGATGCTGCCATAGCTTCGTAGTCATCGGTTGTCCTCGAAGTCATATGTATATGAGGGTCAATTATCATCATTTTTTCCTGCATAGTTTATTTTTTTAAATTTTCCCAGGTAACCTCATTATTCGCTACCTTCTCCTTTAAATGAGGATACTTGTTCAAGAGTTCAATGGCTTCTGGTTGCGGAGAATAATAACAACAAAGTGCAGCAGCCAAATTCTCAATCCTATTTTCACTTTTAAACAAATGATCCATATCTTTTAGCAATATACCTTCCAAAAATCCTGATACAGGTCTCCAGAACAAGGGATCAATATCCCTTGAAGCCGCCCAGCGCTCATGGGCATAATCTGATATAATTCTGGCTAAATCGCTATTAGCTCTTTTATCTATATCAACAATCTCTCCCAAATTACGTTCCATAAATGCCGCTTTCAAATACATCTGATTCCATTGCTGATCATTAAAGTATTTCGAAGGATATGGGTTGTTTAATGCAATGGCGTCAAAAATAGTCCCAATATTAGTTCGCAATGCCTCAACTCCTACCTGGTTAAAGTCCCCAGCATTTGGTAAAAGTATTAAAAACTTCAAAAAAGTTTCAAGCTCACTAGTATCAGCTACCTGAATAAGATTTGCCACCTTAGATGAAAAATATGCTTTATCTGATTCAAGCACTCTGGTGAGCAGATAAATCCGGGCAATTTGGAGAAGGTCTGCATTATGTGCGATTAAGTATTGGGTCAATTCCTGATTTACTCCCTGGATTTTTGGTTTTATTGCAGAATCAATTTTACCGGCTATTAAACTATAGGATAGATATAATTCCTTTGCAGATTTTGATTCAATAATAATGTCTAATTTGTTCTTTATCCAGGCACGTGTTTCTTCATCTAAACTGTCGCCAAGTATTTTAGACAATTCTTTACATGTATCCAGATGCAGCATATATTCTATCTACTAAGTAAATAAGGAGTTAAACAAAAGGGAATTCTTTGACTGTACAAATATATTAAGATAACTACAAACCTCTTCTATTATAATTCGGATATAGTTTTTAATTAGCACAAGTGTTTCACAGGTTCTTTTTAATTTAGCAAAAATTCAAGTTATGTTAGGACTCAAATTACCAACTGATCCCCGATGGGTAAACATTGTGGAAAAAAATATTGATGAAATTCTGACTGATCATGCCTATTGTGAACAAAAGGCTGCAAGTACGGCTATCTCATTGATAATTAATTTTCCGGAATATCCAGAGTTGGTACAGGAAATGATAGCATTATCACGGGAAGAAATGGGTCATTTTAAAATGGTACATGACAAGATCCTTAATCGAGGTAAAACCCTGGGGAGGTATCGCAAGGACGAATACGTCATTCAACTTATGAAATTTTTTCCGAAAGGAGGAAATCGGATTACACAGCTTGTGCATCGCCTTTTATATGCCGCATTAATTGAAGCCAGGAGTTGTGAGCGGTTCAGGTTGCTTTCAGAGCAACTTCAGGACAAGGAATTGGCAGCTTTTTATCACAAACTCATGGTTAGTGAAGCAGGACATTACAGCATGTTTTTGAAATTTGCCAGAAAATATGGCCAAAAGGAAGAAGTAGATAAAAAATGGCAGGAGCTTTTACTTTATGAAGCAGAGATTATGAAAAATCTTGGGAAGAAAGAGACTATTCACGGTTAGCCCAAAACCAATACATATTTGCGACCACTAATATAAAATCCAATTGTTTTCTTATCAAATTATTTTAGGAATAGATCCTTTTCACGCTACCAGGTTTTATAATTCTATCGGCCAGATGAATTTCAGGACCTGAAATTGTTATGGCCTGCGCTTAAATTGGAAAACAACCTCCCTATATTCAAATTTCTATATTTTTCTGATTCAATTTATTACGGTAATAATCATAAATTGCGAATTGAGAGCGCAACTTAGGTAATTCATTCTTCCTATAAATATTGTTCTGTTCTCCATTAAAAATTCGGGCTTTTACGTTATCCCTCCAGGAAATTTCAAAAGTATCTATTAATTCCTGTTTAATATCTTCATCATAAATTGGGCATCCAACCTCCACCCTATTATCCAAATTACGTGTCATCCAGTCTGCCGATGAAATATAGATTTTAGGGTTACCGTCATTGCCAAAAATAAAGACCCGCGGATGCTCCAAAAATTTATCAACAATACTTATAGCTTCAATATTTTCACTCATACCTTCAACCCCGGGGATAAGACAACACACACCTCTGATAATAAGCTGGATTTTGACCCCTGCCCTACTCGCCTCATATAATTTATCTACCTGGATTTTGACCCCTTCCCTGCTAGCCTCATATAATTTATCCACCATTTCATAGGAGGTAAAGCTGTTCATCTTTATTTTTATGTAAGCATCTCTCCCTTGTTTTGCAGATTCTATTTCTTTGTCAATAAACTTCTTAAACAAACTTTTTGTATAGTGGGGAGAAACAATCAAATGTTTGTATTTGTATATTTTGTAAGTGGTTTCAAAAAAATCAAAGACAATCTTGAGTTCTTTTAAAATAGCTTCGTTAGCCGTAAAAAGCGTATAATCTGTATATATTTTAGCTGTTGATTCATTGAAGTTTCCGGTACTAATAAATCCATACCGCTTAATTAAATCTCCCTCCTCCCGTTCAATTACGCAAATTTTGCTGTGAACTTTTAAACCGGGGACTCCAAAGATCAGCTTTACACCTTCGGCTTGTAATTCTTCCGCATATTTAATATTCGCCTGTTCGTCAAAACGAGCCCGTAATTCTATCTGCATGGTAACTTTTTTACCATTTTTTACTGCATTTATTAAAGATGCTGCCACTTGTGAATCTTTTGCAAGACGATATACAGTGATTTTTATGCTTTTTACCTTCGGATCCAATGCAGCTTCCCTTAGGAATTTGATGATATAAGAAAAAGTATGGTATGGCGCGTACATAAGGAAATCCTTTTCAGCTATGTGCTCCAATAAGCTTGCTTCCAGACTCAGACCTTTTACGGGAAGAGGTGTGATTTTGTCATACATAAGATCTTGTCTTCCTAAACTTGGGAAGCTCATATAATCCCGTCTGTTGTGATAACGACCTCCCGGAATTACACTATCTGTATCCTTGATACCCATTTTACCTTTTAGAAATTCCAGGGTATCCTCACCTATACTTTTATCATATACAAACCGAACCGGGTCACTAATTTTTCTTCCTTGAACGCTTGAAGATATTTTTTCTATAAATGTTTTGCTCAAATCATTGTCAATGTCTAATTCCGCATCTCTTGTTATTTTAATCATATGAGCAGAAATTGACTTATAGTCAAACATGGGAAATATGCGATCCAAACAAAACCTGATCAGGTCATCTAGTATAATGATAAAATTTTTATTTCCTTCAGGTGGCAAAACCACAAAGCGGTCCGTGCCTGTGGGTATCTCTATCAGCGCATACCGATTCTTCTCAATACTTTGGTCCTTTTGATCTTCTTCGGAATCCTTAAGAACCATTTTTACAGCCAGGTAAGCTTCAGTATCCTTTAAGAGAGGGAATTGGTTAAGATCATTTAGAACGATAGTCATTAACAGGGGGCTAACCTTTTCTATGAAATAATTTTTAAGGAATTCAGCCTGGCTTTCAGATACTTCAGTTTCATTGATAAGAAAAATACCCTGACTTTCTAACTCTTGCTCAATATCGCCATGAATTTCAAGGCTTTTACTTTGTTGATCAATTACAATTTTGGTAATTTCTGCTAGCAAGTCCTTTGCCTTCTCCCCTCCCAGGGCACTCTTCCCTTTTTTACCTGCCAGGACAATTCTTTTAATAGTAGCGTACCTTACTTTAAAAAACTCATCCAAATTATTGGAGAAAATTCCTAAAAACCGAAGTCGTTCTATCAATGGAACGTTTTTATCCGCACTCTCCTGTAATACACGATCATTAAACATCAACCAGCTAATTTCCCGGTTGATGTATTGATTTTTAGTCTTAATCATTATCTGAGTTGTTTTGGAATAAGGACATGTTCAGTTACACCATTTTTAATCTCTTTCCAACTGGTGACATCAAAGCTGATTTGTACCAAAGCCGAAGTAGGTACATTATCAATAGCCTTGTTACCCAAATGATTTACAACGTTGGTTAGTGCATAATTGTGGCCAAAAATCAGTACTTTGTTATGTTTATCATCCAGTTCTTTTATAAAGGACATTACGGCTTCTCCCGAAAAATCATACAATTGATCCCTGATCCTTAATTTTTCCAAAGGATAATTAAAAGTCCTTAGGAATATCATGCAGGTATGAAGAGCCCTGTTTGCCGGACTAGAATATGCTGAATCTATATTCTGGGATAGCCTCTTATATTCAGCGCTTACAAGATGAGCATCATTAATTCCCCTCTTCTGTAAGGGCCTGTCCTGGTCGCTTACTCGGTATTCCCAGGATGATTTCCCATGCCTAACCAGAATAACTGTTTTCATAATTAAAATAGTTTTATGGAGCCAGTCGCTCAATTTTCCAATCAAAATCTTTTTGTAGGGAGTATCGGATTCTGTCGTGTAACCTATTATCCCTGCCCTGCCAAAATTCCATAGATACCGGCCTGACAAGATAACCACCCCAATAATCCGGGCGTTCAATTTCCTTTCCTTTATATTTTTCTTCTAATTTCTTCAATTCAATTTCCAAGACTTCTCTGGACTCAATTACACTACTTTGATCGGATACAATGGCTCCTAATTTACTTCCTTCAGGTCTGGACTCAAAATAACCATCGGAAAGATTTTTGGCAATTTTCTCAGCTTTGCCTTTAATAATAATCTGGCGTTCCATAATGGGCCAAAAAAATGACAAACAAACTCTTGGATCTGCCTGAATTGCCTTGCCTTTTTCACTCTCGTAATTAGAATAAAAAATAAACCCCTCAAACGTATACTTTTTGAGAAGGACTACCCTGCTTTTTGGAAACCCATCCAAACCCAGAGTCGAAATCGTCATGGCATTAGGTTCATCTATTCCTTCTGTAGCCTCAACTTCATAAAACCATTTCTGAAATAATTCCAGAGGATTGTCTGATATGGCCTCTTCCGTAAGGGCACTTTTATTATATGATTTCCGATTATTCCCTAAATCTCTATGCATTTCTTAAAAGACAAACATTAACTCTACAAAGTTGGGGAAAAGATGTATAAAAGTGAAGTGTTATTGAATTTTTATAAAATGGTCGGAAAGCTTTGAACAATCTTCTTTTGCCAGAATTGGAAGGTTGAGACCCATTTTTTGAAAACTACTTTGATCAAATTTCGAATATCTTACCGTCATCCGCCAGATCAACATTATTAAAAACCTTGATAGCTTCTTCTTTGAATGGCTGTATGGACTTATACCTGGTAGAAAAATGTCCCAGGATTAGTCTAAATACTTTGGCTTCTTTTGCTATTGTTGCGGCATCTGTTGCAGTAGAATGCTTTGTTTTTTTTGCTAAATGTGCTTCGGATTCTAAAAAAGTGGATTCGTGATACAATAGATCAACTTCCTTTATAAGCGGTATCACATCCCTATTAAACCCGGTATCACTGCAATAAGCATAGTGTTTTGGCGGAGGTGGATCCAGACTTAGTTGTGAATTTGCAATGACTGAACCATCATCCAGTTTTATATCCTTACCCTGTTTTATACTCCTGAAATACGCTTTGTCAATTTTATGCTTTGATGTTGCAAGTACATTTAATTTGCGCTCACCGGGTAATTCACTAAATAAGAAGCCATTAGTATAAATCCTATGATCCATAGGAATTGTCTTAACCTTCACTTTTGTATCTTCAAAAATAACTTCAGATTTACTGGAAGATAATTCATGAAAAATAAGTTTATAATTCGTCCAGGAATTGCCAAGTTTAAGTAGTAAGGTAATAGCCTCTTGAATGCCTTTGGGGCCATATATATGCAAATCTTTTTCTCTACCCAGCAATCTAAAAGTTGAAATTAGTCCCGGTAACCCGAAAAAGTGATCCCCATGTAAATGCGAAATAAAAATACGTTCAATCCTCGAGAATTTTATTTTATTCTTTCTTAACTGCACCTGTGTTCCTTCACCGCAGTCTATTAGAAATAAGTGGTTTTCTATTTCTAATACCTGAGATGTAGGGTTAGTCAATGTTCTAGGGGTAGCAGCATAGCAACCGAGGATGTGCAGCTTCATCGTTGTTTCCTGGTTTCCAATTTATAGAGGCTGGCCTGTATTGGTGTAAAATTGCTCTTTAAAGTAAAGGCATAAGGGCTTTCCCCGTACTTATTGAGATATTCAAGCCTGTCCTTTCCATCCTGAGGCGTAGGATAATCACCTTCAGGTATATACCAGCAGACCATATGCATTTCTTTCATATTTGAGAACCATTCTTTTCTCCTTTTAAATATATCCTTGTGATCAGATTTATAAGTGAAGTCGAAAAGTGCTTTAATTGATTTCCATAAAGACATATTTACAACAATAAAATCATCATGGAACACCTCAACGGCCGAATCACTGGTATCGTCCTCAATTAATCGCCAAACAAAACCATCACTTGATTCCGCTATTTGGTTAATTCGATCCAGATTATCTACAAAATCTTTCATAATCGGGCTATCCAAAGGGGCCAGCATACGGGCAATATTAATTTGGGCAAGGTTATAATTCATTAATCACAAGTCAAGATCACGTTCAATTTCTTCCATTTCAATAATGTCATTGGCCTCCTGGATCGTTGGTACCAGACATATCTCATCAGGTACCTGATCATATTCCACTTTATTGGTTACCAACACAAATGATTTATTGTCCGCCCGGTGTGTGTTAGATAGCTGAAGAAACTCCAGGATATCATTTGAAGTAATCTCAGAGAACGAAAATAGGTTAATAATTAAATGATCGTTTTTAATATTCTTGTATGATCTGTTCAGATTCTCTATGAATTTTCTCAAGGAAATGTTTTCCTGGTAAACTATAGTAGTATTACCCTTTTTATCAAAAATCATAATTCACTATTTTATTTTCGAAGCTAATAAATATATTACGGCCATACGAATAGCCACTCCGTTTTCAACCTGATTAAGAATTATGGATTGTTTAGAATCGGCTACATCGCTGGTTATCTCAACGCCTCGATTAATTGGGCCGGGGTGCATAATTACAATTTCCTTATCCAGACCATCCAGAATTGCCTTATTAACTCCGTATTGTTGCGTATATTCCCTGGTTGTTGGAAAATAACTTATATCTAAGCGTTCATTCTGAATCCTCAACATATTGGCCACATCACACCAATTTAATGCCTTTACAAGATCGGTCTCTATCTCTATCCCTAAAGATTCTATATACTTTGGCAGCAAGGTACGAGGACCGCACACTTTTACATTTGCGCCTTGTAATTTTAAGGCAAAAATATTTGACAAGGCCACTCTGGAATGAAGAATATCTCCGACAATAACTACATTTTTTCCGGAGACATCACCCAATTTTTCACGAATAGAATAAGAATCCAAAAGAGCCTGAGTTGGATGTTCATGGGCGCCATCACCTGCATTTACAATTGCTGCATCTACATGTTGTGAAAGAAATATGCCTGCTCCGGGACTGGGATGTCTCATTACCACCATATCTACTTTCATAGAAAGGATATTATTGACCGTATCAATTAGTGTTTCTCCTTTTTTAACCGATGACTGAGCTGCAGAAAAATTAATCACATCAGCAGATAACCGTTTTTCGGCAAGTTCAAAAGACAGCTTAGTTCTGGTACTGCTTTCGAAGAAAATATTTGCAATGGTTATATCACGGAGAGAAGGGACTTTTTTAATTGATCGGTTAATAACCTCTTTGAAGTGATCAGCGGTCTCAAAAATTAGTTGGATATCTTTTTCTTTAAGATATTTTATGCCCAACAAGTGTTTTACACTCAATTCGCTCATCTGTTCCCTATTTACTTACCAAATAAATAATATCTTTTCCGTCATTTTCCTTCCACATAACCTTTACTTTCTCCTCATTTATAGCATCTACCTGTCTTCCACGATAGTTAGGCTGAATTGGCAAATGCCTGCTAAAGCGACGATCAATAAGGGTTAATAATTCTATCTCCCTGGGTCTTCCAAAAGACTGGATCGCCGTTAAGGCTGCACGAATGCTCCTGCCTGTATAGAGAACATCATCTATAAGGACAACTTTTTTACCTTCCACAAGAAAATCCATTTTAGTACTGCTGGCCTCGAGGGTTTTTTCTCCTCGTCTAAAATCATCCCTGTAAAAAGTTATATCGAGAAGTCCCAGATTAATTTGGCTTACCCCATAATCTTCTTTAAGAATTTTTGAAAGTCGTTGAGCCAGAAAAATTCCGCGGGGTTGTATTCCTATTAATGCAGTCTCCGAAAAATCTAAATGATGTTCTAATAGTTGACAAGCCAGGCGGTGTAGTATAATGTTAATCTCTTTAGAAGAAAGCAATACTTTTTGACTCATGGGCTAGATAACCTACTCTTTTCAACTACAAAAGTAGGGATTTCTACTTAATTTAAATGAAGGATCCAAAATTGTAAGGATCTTAGTCTCTCATTTTAAAAGAAATAAAAAAAGTCCTGATGTGTATATCAGGACTTTTATATTTAATTCTAGTGAAGAAGACTTCTTAAAAACCTATTTTTTCTTATTGGCTTCCATCTTGTCTTTCAACGCTTGTAACTGCTCATTGGCATCCCCCAAAGTTGGTTTAGCCTCTTCTGCTGAAGCAGCTGCTTTCTTTTTAGCCGCCTTTACATTACGTTGTTCTTCTTCTCTGAAAATAGCAGTGTGACTTGCTACTACTCGTTTGAATTCTTTATTGAATTCAATAATCTTGAATTCAGCCTCTTCGCCTTTATTCAACTTTTTACCATCCTCTTTTTCCATATGACGCTGAGGTACGAACGCGGTTATGTCTTCATTAAAGTCTATAACAGCACCTTTATCTACTATTTCAGAAATGGCAGCTTTGTGAACCGTTCCAAGGGCAAATTCCTTTTCATATTTGTCCCATGGATTTTCAGTAGTTTGTTTGTGGCCTAAACTTAATTTACGACCTTCTACATCGAGCTCAAGGACTTCAACTTCAAGAGTATCACCAACTGTTACAAATTCTGAAGGGTGTTTAATTTTCTTGGTCCAGGAAAGATCTGAGATATAAATTAATCCATCTATTCCTTCTTCAAGTTCAACAAAAACACCAAAATTGGTAAAGTTTCGGACAATACCTTTATGTCGTGAACCAACAGGATACTTAGAAGTGATATCTGTCCAAGGATCTGGTGTTAATTGCTTGATCCCCAGTGACATTTTACGATCTTCTCTGTCGAGAGTTAAAACAACGGCTTCGAGTTCATCACCAACTTTCACAAAATCCTGTGCAGATCTCAAATGCGTTGACCAGGACATTTCGGATACATGAATCAATCCTTCTACTCCTTCAGCTACTTCTAAAAAGGCACCATAATCTGCAATTACAACTACTTTTCCTTTTACTTTGTCTCCAATTTTTATTTCATCTCCCAGAGCATCCCAGGGATGTTTTTCCAATTGTTTAAGACCTAGTTGAATTCTGGATTTATTATCATCAAAATCGAGAATAACTACATTGAGTTTTTGATCTAATTCCACAACTTCGTTAGGATGATTTATCCTGCTCCAGGAAAGATCCGTAATATGAACCAGACCATCAACTCCACCAAGGTCAATAAAGACACCGTAGGAAGTAATGTTCTTAACTATACCTTCTAGTACCTGACCTTTTTCGAGCTGACTGATAATCTCTTTCTTCTGTTCTTCAATATCTGCTTCGATCAGAGCTTTGTGTGAAACCACCACATTCTTGAATTCGTGGTTAATTTTAACAACCTTGAACTCCATAGTCTTGCCCACATACTGATCGTAATCACGAATAGGTTTTACATCAATCTGTGAACCAGGCAAGAATGCTTCAATTCCAAAAACATCCACAATCATTCCTCCCTTAGTTCTGCATTTTACAAAACCTGTAACTACTTCTTCCTTATCATGAGCCGCATTAACTCTATCCCAGGCCATAATAGTTCTGGCCTTTCTATGAGATAATACCAATTGTCCGCTTTTATCTTCACGGATATCAATTAGAACCTCAACTTTATCACCAATCTTCAGATCAGGGTTGTATCGGAACTCATTGAGCGAGATAACTCCTTCAGACTTGGCGTTAATATCAATAATTGCCTCACGGTCTGTCAAATGTGTTACCACACCTTCTACAACCTCCTCATCTGCTGTATCAACAAAATTTTCTGCAACTAATTTTTCAAATTCTTCAAGTTTGGAATCTTCAACACGCTCTATTCCTTCTTCGTATTTCTCCCAATTGAAATTCTCCAAAAACTCTTTAGGATCCTGTTTTGGAGTTTCTACTTTTTGTTCTTCTTTTACTTCAGCAGTTTCTACTGCTTCTGTTATTGCTTTTTCTTCAGCCATGTGCTGATTAAATTTGTATTCCGCAGTACTTTCAGGACCTAAGCAATTCCTGCAGAAGTTGTTATTTAATTTTTTTTGTTCTTCCTTTTTTCTCCTGATTATTTGCAAAAAGGAGTGCAAAAATACAATTAAATTGTTGTTTTACAAAGTTGTGAAAGGGAAGGTTTAAAATAAGGGTCTGGATTTACATGTTTCTTAGCAAAATCAGAAGGTATTTTGTAACTTCGTGATCACAAAATACTAACAATTAAAATATACAACATGAGTGTCAAAGAGAAATATCAGTCAGTCCTTAATTTGGGTGAGCAACTTGGAATAAAAGATGGGGATGTAGGCGAATCAGAAGGGGTTTTAAAGGTCAAAGGCGAAGCTAATACCCAATATGAAAAAGATCTGATTTGGGATAAAATAAAAGAAATTGGAGGTGAACACCCAACCGATATTAAGGCAAATATTACAGTTGCGGATACTTCTGTTTATCATCGCCACGTTGTTAAAAGCGGAGAGTCTCTTAGTAAAATAGCTAAGCACTACTATGGCGATCCAATGAAATACAAACAGATCTTTAATGCAAATACAAATATTCTAAGTAACCCGGATGTAATCCATCCGGACCAGGTTTTGATTATTCCCAATGCTTAGTTAACATATTTATCTTAGAAAAGAACGCTTTTTAAGCGTTCTTTTTGTTTTTATCAATGACCTGCAGCGCGTAATAATGAATTCTTTCAAACTGTTCCTTTAAGCCCATGTCGCTATTATCAAACAATATTGCATCCTGAGCTTTAACAAGAGGTGAAGATGCTCTGTTTGAATCAATATAATCACGTTCACGAACATTTTTTAGCACCTCTTCAAATTCAACATTTTCTCCTCGTGAAATCAATTCCTTATAGCGTCTTGATGCCCTAATATCAGGAGAAGCAGTCATAAATATTTTGAGCTCTGCATTAGGAAAAACAATAGTTCCAATATCTCGGCCATCCATCACTATCCCTTTGGAATTTCCCATTTCTCGTTGCATGTTGACTAATTTCTCACGGACTTCGGGTATTACAGAAATTTTACTTACCTCTTTGGAAACTCGCATACTTCTAATTTCCTTCTCCACATTTTTCCCATTGAGAAACATTTCCGAGAATCCCAATTCATCATTAAACTGAAATTTGAGTTTTGCTTTGGGAAGTAGACCAATTAACTTCTTAAAATCAATTTCATGGTCAACAATGCAATTGTTCTCTATAGCAAATAAGGTAATTGCACGGTACATTGCACCGGTATCAACATATACGTAATTCAATGATTTGGCCAATTCTTTGGCAATGGTACTTTTTCCTGTCGAAGAATAACCATCAATTGCAATAGTAATCTTTCCCATATGTTAAAAGTAGAGAGAAATGATTTAAAGCGAAACTAAAAAATCCCTTTTTACTTAATCCTAAGAAAGCAAGCGCAAATTTAGTTTCGTATTATCATATTATAATTTCTTGGCGTTTTTTACTTTTTGGTCAGTGATGGCTTTATCTATTACCTCACTCATATCGGTAACATAATGAAATGTGAGCCCTTTTAAGTATTCCTCTTTAATATCCAGGATATCTTTTCTGTTTTCCTCAGATAGTATTATCTCCTTTATCCTTGCCCTTTTAGCCGCAAGTATTTTTTCTTTAATACCGCCTACAGGTAAAACTTTGCCCCTTAAAGTAATCTCACCAGTCATAGCGAGGCTTTTTTTAACCTTTTTCTGAGCAAAAAGAGAAACCAGCGATGTCAGCATTGTAATACCTGCACTAGGACCATCCTTGGGTGTTGCTCCTTCAGGTACGTGAATATGAACATTATACTTATCAAAAACTGAAGGATTTATACCAAAAAGGATAGATTCTATAAAAAGAATATCTCCACCTACACTGGTCCAGGCCAATCCTGTAACAACTCCGGCTATATCATTATTTTCATATTTATCGCGTTCCAACCTGGCCGGACCCAATACTTTTTCTATATCATCATTACTAATCTTTACATTATATGACTCCTCAATAGCAATTGATTTAGCAGCATATCGGACCATTTTCGCTATTTGTTTTTCCAGCCCTCTTACACCGGATTCTCGTGTATACCCTTCAACAATTTTTTCCAGCTGGCGTTTCCCAATTTTTAAATCTTTCGACGAGAGCCCATGCTCTTTGAGTTGTTTGGGCAGCAAATGTCGTTTCCCAATTTCTACTTTTTCTTCAATGGTATATCCGGTAACATTTATTATCTCCATTCTATCGCGCAAGGCAGGTTGAATCGTAGAAAGATTATTGGCTGTTGCTATAAACATGACTTTAGAAAGATCATAACCCAGCTCAAGGAAATTATCGTGGAATTCATTGTTTTGTTCAGGATCCAATACCTCTAACATGGCGGAAGAAGGATCGCCCTGGTGACTAGCACCCAATTTGTCTATTTCGTCTAAAATGAAAACGGGGTTCGAAGTCCCTGCTTTTTTAATACTTTGTAAAATCCTGCCTGGCATGGCGCCTATATAAGTTTTACGGTGCCCTCTTATTTCAGCTTCATCTCGTAAACCACCTAAAGA
>NZ_CAMYIP010000152.1:0-36124 GCF_947258525.1 uncultured Eudoraea sp. | reverse complement strand
TCAAGTCCATAATGATCCCTGTCTAAAATTCTTTGAGCCCTTTTAAGGTCAAATTTATCTTTGGAATACTCATTCCAAGGCAAATCGAGAAACAAATCGAGATAATTCCTTTGTATGGAATATTCCGCTACCTGTGGATTCATCCGCTGGATTTTAGCCAATTCCTTATCAAAATGTTCTGCTACCTTTGCATCCCATTTCTTATTCTTGGATTTGGCTTGCATTTCAAGAAACTCCTCATCATAAGAAGCCCCGCCCAATTCTTCCTGAATTGTTTTCATCTGCTGATGTAAAAAATACTCACGCTGCTGCTGATCCAGGTCACTGCGCACTTTAGACTGGATATCTTTCTGAAGTTTCAATTTCTGAAGCTCCACATTCATGTATTTTAAAGTAGCGAGGGCTCTTTCTTGCAGATTTGGGATCTCCAGTAAGTCCTGCTTGTCTTTTACATCCAGATTAAGGTTTGAAGAAACGAAGTTTATCAGGAAAGAATTGCTTTCTATATTCTTTATTGCAAAGGAAGCTTCACTTGGAATGTTAGGATTATTTTTGATGATTTTTAACGCCAATTCTTTTATCGAATCTATGATCGCCAGAAATTCCTGATCGCCGGGCAAGGGTCTAACCTCATCCGCTTCTCGAATCGTAGCAGTCATATATGGATTCTCGGTGAGAACCTCAGCTATTTCGAATCGTTTTTTACCCTGTATTATAACGGTAGTATTACCATCAGGCATTTTCAAAACCCTTAAAATTCTGGCAACGGTCCCTAAAATATTTATATCCTTAATCCCGGGGTTTTCAGTCTCCTCGTCTTTCTGAGAAACAACTCCTATTACCTTAGATCCTTTATTGGCATCTTTTATTAAATTTATTGAAGTATCCCTTCCCGCAGTAATGGGTATTACTACACCCGGAAACAATACGGTATTTCGAAGAGGTAAAATTGGTAATACTTCAGGCAAGCTTTCGTTATTCATCTCCTCTTCGTCTTCAGGAGTTAATAACGGTATTAATTCAGAATCTTCATCAATTCCTTGTAACGTCATATTGTCAAAATTTGAATACTTAGAATATCCCATATCATTTTATTCGGTCATTCTGTCATTTTAGGACAGATTATCTATTAGTTAATTCTATCGATACCTTTCTAGTCGGCCCCTATTAAGGTATTAATAGGCATAAATAAGGGCCTTTCAGCTTAATTAAGACAATTCTTGTGCCAACAAAGAAATATTTTTCTAAAAAAAGTGTAACATTTCATAAATTAATAAATCTTTTATACAAAGCATTTACTTTTTGAGCCAAAATAAAGTACATACTGAGTCCTTGTTACAATTGTGTCTGGAGGGTAAGCAAAGTGCACAAATGGAAATTTACAATCGCTATTACAAAGCCATGTTTAATACGGCCTTTAGGATTGTAAAAGACAGTGCAGAAGCTGAAGATGTTATGCAGGAATCGTTTTTAAATGCTTTTACGAAACTGCATACGTTTAAAGGAGATGTTACTTTCGGAGCGTGGTTAAAGCGTATAGTTATTAACAAAAGCATCTACCATTACAGAAAGCAGAAGAAAAAGAATGAGGTTGGATTAGATGAAATATTGTACAAGGTCGAAGATAATGACGGAATTGCCGAGGATCATGGGAATACAGAACGAATGGCTCAAAAAGTACTGGAAACCATGAAACAATTGAAAGACAATTACAGAATTTCTTTGACCTTACATCTAATTGAAGGCTATGATTACGAAGAGATTAGTTCAATAATGGGTATAAGTTATGCGAATTGCAGGACTACTATATCAAGGGCAAAGGATAGTTTGAGAAAAAAAATGATAAACGCTTAATTATGAATGAAGATCGAAAAATAGAGGAATTGTTCAAGACACTTCAAGGCTCTTTTGATACAGAAGAACCAGGAGAAGGTCATGAGGAAAGGTTCCTGCAGAAGTTAAGCAATTCTAAAGGGGTAGTAAGATTAGCGCCAAAAAAGAACAATTGGTGGCGGCCTTTATCGATTGCTGCTTCCATAATGTTGCTTTTCGCAGTAGGTGCATCGCTCTATACCAGCAGGCCTTCAATTGAAGAGCAGGTTGCTAAAATATCCCCGGAGGTTTCTCAGACTCAGTTTTACTTTGCCAACCTTATTGAGGGGCAAATTAACGATCTGGTAAATGAAAGCACACCTGAAACCAAAAAATTAGTAGATGACACTTTATTACAATTAAACAAACTGGAAATAAATTACAAAAAACTTGAACAAGATCTAATTAATGGAGGAAATAGCAAACTGATACTTAGTGCGATGATAACCAATTTCCAAACGCGCATTGATTTGTTGCAGGAGGTTATGGACAAGATAGAAAATATTAAAACTTTTAAAAATTACGATGATGAAAACATTACTATTTAAATATTTATTAATTGCACTTCTTATAGTTCCTGCAGCAGGTCAGGCATCCAATGGAAAGCTGAAAGGCAAGTATACCAAAGAGAAAACCATCAAGAAGGAATTTGATGTCAATACAGACGCCCTTCTCAAGGTTTCGAATAGCTACGGAAATCTAAGTTTAAGCTCCTGGAGCGAAAACAGAGTAGTAATAGAAGTACATATTAAAACAAGTGGAAATAACGAGTCTAAAGTACAGGAGAAGCTCGATAAAATTACTGTGGATTTTGATGCCAGCAGCGATATGGTTTCAGCAAAAACAATCTTCAACAAGGATAAAGGTTGGGGCTGGAACTGGGGAAATAATAACAATGTGAATATGCAAATCAATTACATTATTAAACTACCGGTAAAAAATAGCGTACACCTTAATAATGACTATGGGAATATTATGCTGGACAGGATTGATGGCCATGCCAAAATTAGTTGTGATTATGGAAGATTGGAAATTGGAGAATTGCATGGTAGGAATAATGAACTAAAATTTGATTATACTTCGAAATCAACTATAGAATATGTGAGAAGTGCTAAAATTTCTGCCGATTACTCAGGATTTACCATTCAAAAAGCCGGGGATTTATATATAAGCGCCGATTATACGAATTCCGCCATCGGAGAGATGCAAAATCTGGAGTATACCAGTGATTATGGTAAATTAGACGTAGAAAAAGCCTACAGCGTTCAAGGCAATGGAGATTATATAAATGTAAAGCTGGGTACTATTCATGGTAATGTGGATATTAATGCAGATTATGGCTCTGTAAGCATTAAAAACATGGCTGAAGATGGAGGAAATGTTTCTATCCGTTCAGACTATACAGGTATTAAAATAGGATATGATCCTATGTATAACTTCAATTTTGAAATTACAACTGAATATGCCGGTGTTAGCGGGAAAGATGATTTTGAAATTAATATAAGTAAAGAAAAATCCAATGAGCGATATTACAAAGGTTTTTATGGAAGTGAAAGTAGTGAAAACATGATCTCCATAACAAGTGATTATGGCAGTGTCAGTTTTACTAAAAATTGAACAGAACCTTTAAACAACAAATACTAATATCTAAAACACATAATCATGAATAAAATACTAACACTTGGAATAGCACTATGCATGGTTGCATCCGCAAATGCACAATGGGGAAAGAAAATAAAAGGAAATGGAAATGTAGTTACCATTGAAAGATCTACAGAAGATTATGATGCCATTTCAGTTTCAGGATGGTTTGATGTTATCCTGGTTGACGGAAAAGAGGGAAAACTTAGTATTGAGGGCGATGAAAATTTGCTTGAGTATATAAAAACCGAGGTAAAGGATGGCAAATTGGTCATTAAAGTAAAAAAAGGTTATAACCTCCAACCTTCTTCATGGAAAGAAGATGGGGGAATCTTTGTAACTGTACCGGTAGAGAGTATTAACGCAGTTTCACTGTCAGGATCGGGAGATATAGTTGGTGAAAAAACAATTTCCGCTTCAGAATTCAATACAAGTATGTCGGGCTCCGGAGATATCACACTCGATTTGGAATCTAAAACCGTTACTGCATCAATGTCCGGTTCCGGAGACATAAAGTTAAGTGGCTCCACTGAAGTATTTGAGGTTCAAATTTCGGGCTCCGGTGACATAAAGGCTTTTGAACTAATAGCCGATAAAGTTGATGCAAGTGTTTCTGGTTCTGCTGATATCAAGGTTACTGTCAATGAAGAATTAATTGCCAGGGTTTCCGGTTCAGGAGATATACATTATAGAGGGGATCCGAAAAAGATAGATAGCAAAACCTCTGGTTCCGGAGATATTACCAAAGGTTAGTATTACATCAAAAAACGAACGGCAATAGTACCCTGGCGGAAACGTCAGGGTTTTTTATCTACCCTGGTCAACAAAAACAAACCACAAAGGAAAAATAGTCCCAGAAATATGGTTGCGTTTCTCATGCTACCTGTAAACTGGGCAATAAAACCATACAAAAAAGTGCCTATAACGATTCCCATTTTTTCCGCAACATCATAAAAACTAAAAAAGGAAGCCGTATCTGTTGTTTCAGGGATAAATTTGGAATACGTAGATCTCGATAAGGCCTGTATTCCGCCCATTACAATTCCAACAAAACCGGCTGCTATATAGAAATCGAGAGGAGTAACTAAGAAATAGGCATAAATACAGATTATTAGCCATAAAATATTTATCACCATCAGCGTTTTTATATTGCCAAATCTTTTTGATGCTCTGGCAGTCATGGTTGCCCCGAAAATGGCCACCAATTGAATAACCAGAATACTTACAATTAACCCTGTAGTACGCTCATTATCTGAACCCCAGTCTATCTCCTGCTCTCCAAAATAAGTAGCAATCAACATAACAGTCTGCACCGCCATACTATAAACAAAAAAGGCTAATAGATATCTTTTAAGTTTTACCTCATTTCCTAATTGGTGCCAGACCCCTTTTAGCTCTTTGAATCCATTGAAAATAATATTTTGCCGTACTCCCGGCCTTTTTATCCCTTTAGGCAGATAATAAAAAGTATATTGACTAAACAGAATCCACCATATACCTACTGTTACGAATGAATATTTCATAGCTTTTATTTCAGCTACTTCAGTGGCATCTGTCTCTATCCCAAAAATATCGGGTTTCATTACCATGGCAAGGTTTAAAAGCAGTAAAAGAACACTACCTATATAGCCCATGGAAAATCCTTTGGCACTAATACCGTCCTGTTGCTCAGGGTAAGCGATATCAGGAAGGTAGGAATTATTGATTGCAAAACTCACCCAGAATCCCACAAGACCAAAAAAGTAACATACCAGGCCCAAATAAATATTTTCCAATGAAAACCAGTAAAGCCCAATGCAGGAAACTCCTCCCAGGTAACAAAAAAATTTCATAAAGATCTTCTTATTACCAAGATAATCTGCAATCCCGGAAATTAGAGGGGTAATTACGCCGATGAACAAAAATGCGGCTGATGTGAGATAACTTATTAATGGTGCTCTTTCAATATCACCACCAAAAACAGATACTTTCTCAATATCTGCAGCTCTAAACAAAGCTCCATAAAAAATTGGAAAAATGGCAGATGCAATAACAAGGCTATATACAGAATTCGCCCAATCATAAAATGCCCAGGCATTTAATAATCTCTTACTTCCCTTTATTGCAAAAGTTCTGGCCATTTATTAAAAAGCTACTCTATATGAGCAGCTTCGAATATACAACTATTAGGGAAATCACTATTTGAGATTCGGCTATTGAAAAGAAGTAACACCGAACTTCTGAGCTTCCTGCCTCGCCAATGGCGCCCATTGGGTTAAATTGGCTATCCTGGTATCATTAGATGGGTGTGTACTTAAAAACTCAGGTGGGGCATTGCCTCCGGCATTTGCTTTCATACGTTGCCATAAACGCGAGGCCTCATCGGGGTTATAGCCTGCTATGGCCATTATTTGAAGTCCTATTCTATCTGCTTCAGTTTCATGACTGCGGCTGAAAGGCAGCATGAGTCCGACCGTAGAGCCAATACCGTATGCCTGGTTAAACATATTTCTTGATTTATCATCCTGGATCGCAATATTTCCGGCAACCGCTCCCAGTTGCTGCAGGGTTCCGGCACTCATTCGCTGTGCACCATGATCTGCTAAGGCATGAGCCACTTCATGACCCATTACTACCGCCACTCCTGTCTCTCCCGCACAAATAGGAAGAATACCGGTATAAAAAACAATCTTGCCACCAGGCATGCACCAGGCATTAATTAGCGTGTCTTTTACCAAATTATACTCCCATCGGTAATCCTTAAGATATCCGGGGTATCCATTAGCCGACAACCATCTTTCAGCCGCAGAAGAAATTCGCTGCCCAACCCTTGTAATCATCTTGGCTTCGGTAGTTTTCTCAAGAACATCATTTTGTCCAATGAATTCATCGTATTGTGCGAAGGCCATTGGAAAAATCTGACTGTTTGGGTAGAAGTTCAATACTTTTTGTCCCGTAAATGGATTCACTTTACAGGAGGCAATTCCCAAGAATAATACGAATACCAGTACAAACTTTTTCGTGCTCATTTTTGATGATTAATTAAGACTTAAAATACAAAATATTTATTTACCTACTATGTGCAATACAGTAAATTCCTTAGTGACTTGTATTGCATTATTTCCATTCTTTATGAGATCTTTAAGTGGTACAATTTCATTGTCTACTTCTATTTCTTTTATAGTAAATGGCAAATCAATTAAATTAATCTTAAATGAACTATAAGAAGTAACGAATGCTCCATTTTTAAACTGCTGAATAATCAATTCATTTTTCTTACCATTCAATTTAAAATTCCTGAGGCTATAATTCCCTTTTGTATAATCATAACCGTCATGTCCATCTTCATAAACTGAGGAATTTTCAATACCCAACTTAAAGTAAACATCAAGGATTAATTCTTCGATAACTTTTTCACCAACATACTGCTGGACAGGATATGTGGGAATTATTGCTCCTTCTTTAACAAAAATTGGAATTTTATCAATATCTGCCGGAACCCATTTTTCCATTCCTCCTTCCACAACCTCACCAGTCCAAAAATTATGCCATTTTCCCCTGGGAATATACATTCTTCTTCCCATTGCGTTTGGTTCCTGAATTGGACAGACCAATATTTGTTCTCCGAATATAAACTCATCTGTTCTAAAATGTGTTTGATGGTCTTCCTGATCAAAATATACCAAAGGTTTAAGCATAGGTATGTTCTCATTTGAATATTTCCAGAACATGGTATAGAGATACGGAAGAAGCTGGTATCTTAATTCAATAAACTTCCTTACTATACCGGTTACTTCCTTATCAAATGACCAGGGCTCCTGATCTCCGTGGTCTCCACTGGAGTGCACCCTAAAAAATGGATGAAAGACTCCTAATTGAATCCATCTGGCAAAAAGTTCTCCATTTGGTTGCTCTGCAAATCCTCCTATGTCAGAACCAACAAAGGACATACCACTCATACACATTCTTTGAACCTGTACATTCGCAATCCAAAGGTGTTCCCATGTAGCAACATTGTCTCCGGTCCAGGTAGAGCAGAAACGCTGCGCTCCGGCATATGCCGCCCTTGTTATTACAAAAGGCCGTTTAGGGTAAACGTATTTTTTGACACCTTCAAAAGTTGCCCTTACCATTTGAGTACCATAAATATTGTGAGCCTTTCTATGACTACATGGATGGCCATCAAAATCATGTCTGGTATCTAATGGTGCCGTTTTAGAAGGAACTTCCATTATTGCAGGTTCATTCATATCATTCCATACTGCATGGGCTCCTGTTTCTGACATGAGCTCTTTATAGAGGCCTGCCCACCATTTCCTGACTTCCGGATTTGTAAAATCGGGAAAACTACATTCTCCGGGCCAGACTTTACCTCGCATCAAGGGTCCATCTCCCCTTTTACAGAAATAATCATTTTTTAAGGCTTCCTGGTATACCCAATAATCCTTATCTACTTTAATGCCCGGATCTATCATGACCACAGTTTTAAAGCCGTCTTCCTCTAAATCCTGTATCATGGCCTTAGGGTCAGGAAATTTTTTCTTATCCCATGTGAAACAACGAAATCCATCCATATAGTCTATATCCAGATAGATGGCATCACAAGGTATTTTAAGAGCTCTGAATTTTGCAGCAATTTTTTTAACATTGCTCTCAGGGAAGTAACTCCATTTAGATTGATGAAAGCCCAATGCCCAAAGTGGTGGGATTTCGGGTGTGCCAGTTAGATCTGTATAAGCTCTGACTACTTTAGACATGGCAGGGCCATAAAAGAAGTAATAATTCATTTCTCCCCCATCTGCCCAAAAGCTGGTTATATTCCTTCTTTCGTGAGCAAAATCAAAATGGGTTCTAAATGTATTGTCGAAGAAAATTCCATAAGCAATATCGTTGTGAAGGCCAACATAAAAGGGAATTGCCTTATATAAAGGATCCTGATCCTTGCTATAGGCATAAGAATCTGTTACCCAATTGCTTACCCTTTTACCTTTTAAGTTTGAGTGGGTAGCCTTATCACCCATACCATAAAAACTTTCAGCAGTCTGGGTAATCTTACTCATCTTCACAGAATTACCGCCATATTCGTAATTCTCCTCCCAGTGAAAACCGAGTTCATCCTCATTTATGATATTCCCCTCTAAGTCTGAAATTTGTGTTCGCATGGTTTTTTTATCTACCAGAACCGTAATCTTCGAAGTGGTAATTAGATATTCCGTTTTTGTTTCTGTAGACTCAAGCTTATTATAACCCCTGCTGGCATCCGGACTTATTGCATATGAAAAATCTGGTTGAAAAACTTCTTCCGTGGCATATCTGAATCGAATAGCGCTGTTTCGCAGCACCGTTATTTCAAGAATTACCCCATTCTCCGAAGTAAAATAAAATTTATCGGTGTCACGCTTGAACTTAATTATATGATTGGGATATAAATTGCCTTTGTATTCTAATTCTGTATTGGTAATCATAAAGGGTGATTTAAAAGACCCACAAAAAAAAGACTTTAACTTTTAAAAGAAAAACGATATTACTACCATTTATGAACTACAACGTTATAGTTGACTATATTTATTTGAAAATTACCATCCCAAGTGGTGGAATTGTAATCTCAATAGAAGTTTTATGACCATGCCATGGCGTTTTGGAAACTTTTATTCCGGTATTTTTACTTCCGCTTCCACCATATTTTTTCGCATCACTATTAAAAACCTCCTTCAAAGGTCCCTTTTTGGGGATTCCTACCCTGTATCCTTCTCTAGGAACCGGCGTAAAGTTACAGGCTATAATCAGGTCGTTTTTAGGTTCATGTCCGCGGCGAATATATGTAAGTACAGAATTCTCATAATCTCCATAATCTATCCACTGAAATCCTTCAGGGCTGAACTGCTTTTCATAAAGGGCCGGTGATGAACGATAAAACTTGTTTAAGTCTTTTACCAGCTCCTGAATCCCAGCGTGAAAATCATATTGCAACAAATGCCAATCAAGACTATGCTGATAATTCCATTCAGAAGACTGTCCAAATTCCGCACCCATAAATAGGAGGTTAGTACCCGGATGCGTAAACATATATCCGTAGAGCAATCTTAAGTTTGCAAATCTTTGCCATTCATCGCCCGGCATTTTATATAACAAAGACTGCTTTCCATAAACTACCTCGTCGTGGGAAAAAGGCAACATGAAGTTCTCGGTAAAAGCATAGGTCATACTAAACGTAAGGTCATTCTGATGGTGCCTTCTGTAAACAGGTTCTTTCTTAAAGTATTCCAGGGTGTCATGCATCCAGCCCATCATCCACTTCATGCCAAATCCAAGTCCGCCTATACTAACAGGTTTAGAGACCATTGAAAATGAAGTTGATTCCTCGGCAATTGTTTGAATTCCCTTAAAACTGCTGTATACTTCCTGATTGAGTTCTCGTATAAAAGAAATTGCTTCAAGATTCTCGTTATTGCCATAAATATTTGGTTCCCACTCCCCTTCTTCACGAGAATAATCCAAATACAACATTGAAGCAACCGCATCAACACGGAGACCATCTGCATGATACTGATCTAACCAAAAATTAGCATTACTTATTGATATTGGGGTTATCCTGGATTGGGTACCTTCCCATTTTCCTGAAGATGCCCATGGCTTAGGTTTTTTTGATGGCTCCAACCTATATGAGAATCCCGACAGAAGAAAAGGATATCATCCCGATTGGAAAAGTTTAAAATCTTCCGGTTTACCAAATCTGGATGTAGGGGCAAAATAGCCCGTAAGCTGATAGCCCCATGAAGGATCATAAGGATATTCCATAATGGGCATGAATTCTACATGCGTAAAATTCATTTCCTTTAAGTATTTAACCAGATCTTCTGCCAGATCTATATAAGACATAAATTTATCCTCATTGGCGCGTTTCCATGATCCAAGATGGATTTCATAAACAGAATACGGTTTGTCTAAACTATTTTTGGCCTCACGCGTATCCATCCAATTCTTATCCTTCCATTTATATGCATCATTCCATACTACTGAAGCCGTATTAGGCGGATGCTGACAATATCTGGCAAAAGGGTCTGCTTTTTCCGTTTTAATATCATTGTTATGAGAATGAATCTTATACAATGTATTTTATACTTATACAAAGCGCCTTGCTCTACTCCTGGAATAAAACCTTCCCAAATACCACTTTCATCCCATCTTACATTCAGCTGATGTTCTCCTTCTACCCAGTAATTAAAATCACCTATGACAGAAACCGATTTAGCTGTAGGTGCCCAAACAGCAAAATAGGTACCCTTCTTGCCCTTATATTTCACAGGGTGCGAACCTAAATGATTGTAAAGCCGGTAGTGCTTACCCGCTTTAAAAAGATTGATGTCAAAATCCGTTAATAAGCTATAGGGAATTACATTGCCCATATTTCTATTGTTAGTTAGGTTCGTTAATAATACTAATAATACCCTGCAAAGGTATCACCGCCCATCTGGGTCTTGAATTCATTTCATATCCCAGTTCGTAAACTGCTTTTTCAAGCATGCAATATTCCAAAAGGAATACTCTTTCCTGCCTATAACCAATATTTATATTGTGCTCCTGAATAAGACTGGCATAGGTTTCCAGAAAGACTCCAATAAAGTATCGATAAAGTATTTCCCCAGCCAGAAAAAGATCTTCTTGTGAATATGCATAGTCTTCCATGTGGTTGAAAATTGTTGCATAAACGGCATAATGAAATGACCGGAAAAGACCTGCTATATCTTTTAAAGGGGGCTGCTTAACCTTCCTGTCCCTGATTGTACTTTCGGGTTCTCCTTCAAAATCCAGTAAATAAAAATCATCGTCTTTTACCAATACCTGGCCCAGATGATAATCTCCATGAACGCGAATCCTTTCTCCTTTTAGTTTGGTCCAGTCAAAATTTACAAAGCGTTTTCTAATCTCATTTTTCCGCTCCAAAAACTCCTTAGCCAGTTCTAGCGATAAACCTTCCAAACGATGGAGGTTATTTTCAACGGTATTTAATCTATTTTGAAATTGGTATAACAATCTATTTTTAAGCCATACCTCGTAATCTCCATTAAAATGAGTTGGAGTGAATGCAGTGTCTTCAAACTCTGAACCCAAAGCAATATGCATTTCAGCCGTTCTCTGTGCCAATTTCTGAAGTTTCAGGAAAATGTTCAAACCCGCCCAATCAATAATTTCAGGTGGAACATTCCTGATGTTCAACCGCTCAAACAATACAGTCTGAGGTAACTGATGAACATTTATTCCTTTATATTCAAGATTACTAAAGATTTTATGTAATTCAATTAACATAAAATCCCAGGCATCGCCCTGATTAGGTACCAATTCCTGCATTAATGCTATGGTAACATTAACATTCTCTGCATCCATAATACTAATGCTTCCCTGATAGGCCGGTGTATTTTTGTACCCCTTTCGCTCTGAAAGGAACTGACTCATTTCAAGATCGGGATTTTTATCGGCGTAAATCCTTCTAAAAAATTTTATAACGGATTTATCGTTTATTATTACGGAAGTATTGCTCTGTTCAAGCCCCATAAAACGGGAGGATTCGTAAACTTTATCCTGAAAATCAACACTTTTATGATACCTTACCCTGGTAGTGTCATTTGGTTCTGCGTTCAGGATACGCTCAAATACTAACTTTCGAAAAGCCTCCAGGTTTATAGCATCTATTATAAAACCAGCCTGCCCGTTAATACTCAGCGGCAGAATCCTTTCTTTTTCAGCAAAATTCTCATCGGTAACAAAAGCAATAGGTAAAAAATAGTGCTGGTAAAACGCCTCTTCAAAATTAACTTCCAGTAATAAACCATAATATACTTCACCTTTCTGCTGAATCCTGAAATATTCGCGGAGCTCTATATATTTAAGTTTACTTGCTTTACCTCCATACCAGCGTTGTTTAACCACATAGGCCTCAAGGACATCTGAAAGAAAAACTTTTATAAAATTCTTGTCGTCCAATAAATTTTCCCAGGCCACATTAAATGAGTAGGGAGGTTGAAGAATTGAGTCCTGTTTTTTCTTGGACATTTTTATTTTTTAATATGAAACATATGAAATGGCAACGCAGGATGCAATTCTACAAAATTCCACTCATCATACCAAAGATAACTATTGTCTGTGACAAGGTCATGCATGGTTATCCCCTGGCTAATATCGACGGATAAATCGCCTAAAGGAAGCTGAAGCATTCCTCGCTGCGAATAGTGAGAGTCCAGGTTAATAACTACTAAAACTTCATCCGATTTATCTTCGTTCCATTTATAGAATGCAATAAGCTGGTGATTCTCTATATGGCAAAACCTAATATTGTTGGTTTGCTGCAATGCTTCATGGTTTTTCCTTGCCTGGTTTAAACGAGTAATTATAAGGGTTAATTTATTTTCAATAGACCAATCCCAAAATTTCACTTCATATTTTTCTGAATTCAAATATTCTTCTTTGCCCGGTAAGGCTTCAGAAATCATATACTCAAAAACAGGTCCGTATATACCAATATTACCAGATAGCGTTGCCGCCAGAGCATAACGCGCAATATGCATAGCTTCATTTGACCCTTGCAGATGGTATGGATTAATATCCGGTGTATTGGGCCAAAAATTTGGACGGTAATACTCTTTCATTTCTGATTGGGTGAGCTCCAGCATATATTCAATAATTTCTTGCTTGTGTACCCGCCACGTAAAATAGGTATATGACTGCGAAAATCCCTGCTTGGCCAGTTGCTGCATTACCTTAGGTCTGGAAAAGGCTTCTGCTAAAAAAAGAACATCGGGATGTTTCTTTTTAACTTCGGCTATTAACCAATTCCAGAAATAATAAGGCTTTGTATGAGGATTGTCTACTCTGAATATTTGTATACCGAGTTCAACCCATTTTAGTGTAACCGACAAAAGTTCTTCCCAGAGCTCCTTAAATGCAGGGGATTCAAAGTAGAAGTTTACAATATCCTGATACTTCTTTGGCGGATTCTCAGCATACTGCATTGTGCCGTCCGGTCTTTTTCTAAACCATTCTGGGTTACTTGATATATAAGGGTGATCCGGAGCTGCCTGAAACGCCAGATCCAATGCAATCTCCAAATCCAATTCTTTAGCCTTTTCTATAAGACTTTTAAGGTCTTCCTCCGTTCCTAGTTCCGGATGTATCTCCTTATGTCCTCCGAGCTTTGAACCTATTGCCCATGGAACTCCGGAATCTCCCTTCTGGGCATTTGTAGTATTGTTTTTACCTTTTCTGTTAACTTCACCAATAGGGTGTATTGGAGGGAAATAAAGGACATCAAAACCCATCCCTGCTATTTTGGGCAGCAAGCGTTCACAATCCTTAAACGTACCATGTTTACCTTCCACAGGAGAAGACGACCTTGGAAAAAATTCGTACCAGGTACTAAAATTTGCCTTGAGCCTGTCTACATAAACCTTAAGATCTTCACTTGTATTGGCCAAAAAACGATTTGGATATGCAACAAATAATTTATGTAGTTTATCTGAAACCGCTTCTTTAACCGCAGTATCATATAATTCTTCGCTTTGAAAAGATTTAATTAAATCATTTATATACTTCTTATCGGCAGCACCTATTTTTTTCAGCAAGGTCTTCAAATATTGCACCCCGTCCAAAAGTTCACTGTTTACATGCTGATCATCTTTTAACTTGGCCTCAATACCGTGCTGCCAGTTTTGAGCATGATCTACCCAGGCTGAAACTCTGTAAGTATAAAAGCCCTGCTTAAGTACCTTAAAAGAAACCCTGTGAACATCATCTCCCAGATGTTCCATTCGTGCCGTTTTAAAAGATTTCTCGCCTGAATGTTTGTATTGAAGTTCTGCCTGAATTATATCATGTCCATCACCGATAACGTCGGCATATACTATAACAGATTCTCCAACGACCCGTTTAATAAAAAAAGCTCCGCAGTGAAGCTGAGGAGTAATATTTTCAATTACAACACGTTGTTGTCTTAACATCATAATTAGTTAGTTGGGTTTTGCTAAAAATAGGAAATAATCTGAAATACAACCCCTCCAAGCCCCAATTTTTAACGAATTAAGACACAATATAACCCCTTGTTCCATTTTTGGAACGCTTTTTGTTTCCTTGGTTATGACAGTGTGTAAAATTCAAAAAAAAAATAAAGACAGACTTAAAATATTAATCATTAAAAAATTAACATTATGAAAAATATTACATTAGTATTTAGCGCATTATTAAGCTTAATTATTTTGTCTTGTGAAGGGCCTGTAGGACCTCCGGGGCCTCCGGGTTTCGATGGAGTAGACGGCGTGGACGGGGTTAATATTTTAGGACAGGTCCTTGAGATTGAAGGTACTTTTGATGCCGGAAATGATTATTCCATATTCTATGAATTTCCGACGACCGTTGAGGTCTTTGAGTCGGATGTGGTCCTTGTTTACCTACTTTGGGACGTAGATGTAGATGGCAATGGTGAACCTTTGGATATCTGGAGGCTTTTGCCACAAACCCGAATTTTAAATCAAGGATTACTTCAATACAATTATGACTTTACGTTTCTGGATGTACTTCTCTTTTTAGAATCTGATTTCGACCTTGGAACCCTTTCTCCGGGAGATACGGATAACCAGGTATTCAGAATAGCAATTGTTCCTGCAGAATTTGCTCAATCCTCAAAAATGGATACTTCGAATATTGAGGAAGTTATGAGTAGCTTGAATGTTAGGGAAATTGATATTACCAGAATAAAATTGTAGTAGCAGTAAAAATAAATAAAAACGATCCCTGCACTAATCATGCAGGGATTTTTTTATGTAGTAATGCTTAACTTTGAAAGGTTTTGAATTCAAGACCGTCAAAAAAATTAGAAAAAGAAAAATATTAAACCATGAAAAAGTATGTATGTATTATCCTGTTGATTGCTGCGGGATGTAAAGGGGTTTCACAGGACAAAGAAGTAAGCACTGCAGATGCAGAAGAAAAAACAGAGACATTTAAAATAGTTAAATCTGAACAGGAATGGCGTGAAGAACTTACAGACATGCAATTCTATGTTCTCAGAAAGGCCGGAACTGAAAATGCGGGTTCCAGTGAGCTTTTAAATAACAAAAAAGCAGGTACATACGTCTGCGCCGGCTGTGGAACGGCTTTGTTTAAAAGTGAAAACAAATTTGATTCCGGATCCGGCTGGCCAAGTTTCGACAAGGAAATTGAGGGAAATGTGGCCTATGATGTGGATTACAAAATTGGATACAAAAGAACAGAAGAGCATTGTGCTGTTTGCGGCGGCCACCTTGGTCATGTATTTGAAGATGGCCCGCGGGAAACTACCGGTCTGAGACATTGCATCAACGGAGCCGCATTGCGTTTCGTGCCCGAGGAAAAATAGATCTCTACTTGTTTGGTTATGGAAACTATCAGAATTCAATATTGGAATTGAAATAAATGAATTTACAGGCAGAGTACTTAAAAAGTATATTATTTGAATGCCGGCGATATAAATCCCTTGGCGACAAAACATTTGTTCAACTCAATAATGCAGACTTACATTGGAAATATGAAAGCACAGGTAATAGTATTGCGGTAATCGTAAAACATTTATCGGGTAATATGTTGAGCAGATGGACTAACTTCTTTTCTGAGGATGGCGAAAAAACCTGGAGAAACAGGGACTCAGAATTTGAGGATACCTATAAAACAAAAGAGGCAATGCTTGTTGCATGGGAAAAAGGTTGGAATTGCTTTTTTGACGCCATTCAGGAAATAAACGAAGAGAATTTTAATAATACGATCAAAATTAGAAATGAACCGCACTCAATACCGCAGGCATTAAACCGGCAATTGGCTCATTATTCCTATCATATTGGTCAAATAGTACTGCTCGGCAAGACTATAAAGGGGGAAAATTGGGTATCTCTCTCTATTCCAAAAGGCCAATCAAAGGCTTTTAACCAGGAAAAGTTTAAAGATTAATTTAAGAATCTTAAGGAAGTTCAAAAGCTTTCAATTTGGTTTTGTAACTTTGCGACCTCATAAATCTGAATCACAAAAAATACTGGAATGGGCAAATTCGATATTATTGTTTTAGGAAGTGGACCCGGAGGTTATGTAACTGCAATCAGGGCATCACAACTTGGATTTAAAACGGCTATTGTTGAGAAAGAGAATCTTGGCGGTGTATGTTTAAATTGGGGATGTATCCCAACTAAAGCTTTATTAAAATCGGCCCAGGTATTTGAATATTTGCAACATGCATCCGACTATGGGCTTAAAGCAGATGGTGTTGATAAAGATTTTGATGCTGTTGTAAAACGAAGCAGGAATGTGGCAGATGGAATGAGCAAGGGAGTTCAATTCCTTATGAAGAAGAATAAAATTGAAGTCATCAATGGTTTTGGAAAGTTGGCCCCGGGAAAGAAAGTAGTTGTAACAGACGAGGAAGGCAAGGATACGGAGCATAGTGCGGACCATATAATAATCGCCACTGGCGCAAGAAGCAGGGAGCTGCCCGCTTTACCTCAGGACGGGAAGAAAATTATTGGTTACCGCAAAGCAATGACTTTGGAGAAGCAACCCAAGAAAATGATAGTTGTGGGAAGTGGAGCTATCGGAATTGAATTTGCTTACTTCTATAATGCCATGGGAACTGAAGTGACAGTTGTCGAATTTTTGCCAAATATTGTCCCTGTAGAAGATGAAGAAGTTTCTAAACAGTTAGAACGCAGCTTTAAGAAAGCAGGTGTTAAAATTAAAACATCATCCGAAGTCACCCATGTGGATACCTCAGGAGATGGGGTTAAAGCTACCGTAAAAACCGCCAAAGGAGAAGAAATTCTGGAGGCTGATATCGTTCTTTCCGCTGTAGGCATTAAATCAAATATTGAAAATATAGGTCTGGAAGAAGTAGGTATTGCTACGGACAGGGATAAAATTCTTGTGAATGATTTCTACCTGACCAACATTCCGGGTTATTATGCCATTGGCGATGTTACTCCCGGTCAGGCTCTGGCACATGTTGCTTCTGCCGAGGGTATACTTTGTGTGGAAAAGATAGCCGGGATGCATGTAGAAGCTTTAGACTATGGGAATATTCCAGGTTGCACCTATTGCATGCCCGAAGTTGCTTCCGTTGGCCTTACAGAAAAACAAGCCAAAGAAAAGGGATATGATCTAAAAGTTGGAAAATTCCCTTTCTCTGCAAGTGGCAAAGCAAAAGCTTCGGGAAATGCCGATGGTTTTGTTAAAGTGATTTTTGACGCAAAGTATGGCGAATGGTTAGGTTGTCATATGATTGGTGCCGGTGTAACAGATATGATTGCAGAGGCCGTGGTAGCGCGTAAATTAGAGACAACAGGACATGAAATCCTAAAGGCGGTTCACCCGCATCCTACAATGAGTGAGGCGGTAATGGAAGCAGTGGCAGAGGCCTATGATGAAGTTATTCACCTCTAATCCCGTGAATCAAAAAAAGAAAAAATGCTTAAAATATTTCGCTTGAGTGCTATACTGGAAGGTATTTCCTATTTACTTTTATTTAGTTTAAGTATGCCTTTAAAGTATTGGGCAAACATCGCTGAACCCAATATTTATATTGGTTATGTACATGGATTCCTCTTTATAGCCTATTTAATTTTGGCCGTATTTTTTGCAGTGGAAAGAAAAATAGCTCCTAAAAAAGGAATTATGCTGGTATTGGCTTCGCTATTGCCTTTTGGCACGTTCTATATGGATCGGCATTACCTGAAACCGCTTTCAGCTTCATAAAAAACTCCGGATTGCCAACTCATAGCTTTGTAAACCAAATCCCAATATAACACCTTTAGCCCCGGGTGAGATATAGGATACATGCCTGAAATCCTCGCGTTGATGTGTATTGGAAATATGCACCTCAACAACCGGTGTGTTTATAGCCTTAACAGTATCCCCCAAACCTACAGAGGTATGGGTGTAAGCCGCGGCGTTTAAGATTATCCCATCATATGAAAAGCCCACCTCCTGGATTTTATCTATTAATTCTCCCTCAATATTTGACTGGTAGTAATCCAATTCTAAATCCTTGAATTTGGATTGTAAATCAATGAAGTATGATTCAAAAGTTTTACCGCCATAAATTTCAGGTTCTCTTTTCCCCAGAAGGTTAAGGTTTGGCCCGTTAATAATTATAATTTTCATAGGGTTAAAAGTAATAAAATGTGGAGTGCAAAAAAAGCGGAAGATATTCCTCCGCTTATTCAAAGAAGTTTGGTCAAAAATTAATTCTATTCTATAACATATCTGAAACCAAGTCCAAACCTTGCCGCTTCGCTGCCTCCTGAATCAAAACTTATATACGGTCTCCAATCAAGAGAAAAGCTTAAGGGCACGTTATTTAATTTATAATCCAGACCTACCATAGGTTTTATTCCAACATCAGAATTTCCACTGCCTAATAAAAATGCCGGTCCACCGCCTGCAAACCATTGAAGGCCATCGGCTCCAGAAAATTGTCCGTGATATTGATACAAGAGATTAATTGCAGTTATACGGTCTCCAAAAAGTACTTCAGCCATTCCGGCATGATTTTCACCAAAGAAATATTTCCCCGAAGGGCCAACAAGTGTTGATCCATTGCCAAAATCAAGACCAACACCAACTGCAGCCAGGTAGTCCTGTGCAGTGGTATTTACGGCATAAAATGTCATTAGAAACAAAATAAAAACATTGATTTTTTTCATATTAAAAATTTAGGTTTATTAAGAGTTCAAAGATAAAAATCTATAACTACATGAACAGTGATTTAACACATTTTCGCTTAATAAAAGCCCTGAACTTTAAAATACAATAAACAAGCAATATCTTTATAACATGAACTGGAAGCAGGCTCAAACAGATTATGAATATTATTTGAAGATAGAACGTGGTTTGGCAGCCAATTCCATCTCCAATTATTTAAGAGATGTAGAAAAACTAAGACTGTTTCTTACCAAAAAGGGAATAAAAGAAACTCCTGTATCCCTGGATCGTGAAACGTTGCAACTTTTTATATATGAAGTTGCCAAGGAAGTAGGGCCAAGGTCTCAGGCTCGGATAATATCAGGGCTTAAAAGTTTTTTTAATTACTTAGTTTTCGAGGATTACCGAAAAGATACTCCCTTAGATCTAATAGAATCCCCAAAAATTGGCCGAAAACTTCCGGACACTCTTTCCACCCAGGAAATAAACAGTCTTATTAAAGCCATTGATTTATCAAAACCCGAAGGTGAACGCAATAGAGCTATGCTGGAAACACTCTACGGATGTGGATTAAGGGTCTCGGAATTAACCGGTCTCAGGATTTCGGATCTATTCTTCGAGGAAGATTTTATTAAAGTTACCGGAAAGGGCGATAAACAGCGCTTTGTTCCCATAGGTAATGTAAATAAAAAATATATTACTATTTACCTCACCGAAGTACGCAGTCATCAAAAAATTCAAAAGGGATTTGAAGACATCTTATTTCTCAACCGAAGAGGAAGACAGCTTACCCGGGCTATGATCTTTGCAATAATTAAACAGCTTGCAGTGAAAATTGATCTATCCAAAAATATAAGTCCACATACTTTCAGACATTCATTCGCAACGCATTTATTGGAAAATGGTGCCGACTTGCGCGCTATACAGCAAATGTTAGGGCACGAGAGTATTACAACCACAGAAGTTTACATGCATCTAGATCGTACGCATTTGGCTGAAGTGGTAAACAAATATCATCCAAGGCAAAACTAAGTATGCCCATCCTCCTTTATTAAATATCTTGAGTTTAAATCTTAAAAAATGTTCAAGGCTCAAAATCTTATTATCCGGAATTGGACTTGAGAATTGCCATATCTGACGATTTTTTATCACGATTACCTCAGAAGTTATGCGTTTGATTATATTTATCTCCAAAATTAAAAATAATGAACATGCGAAAATTAGTATTTCTGAGCGCTTTAATACTGTACTGTGGGCATACACTAAATGCGCAACTTACAAAAGATGAAGTCCTCCTTGAAATGGATAAGAAATCTGAAGCCTATGGGGCCATAGCACAAAATATCTGGGAATTTGCTGAAATAGGATACCTGGAAGAAATGAGTTCCTCTCTATTACAAAAAACATTGAGCGATGAGGGTTTCACAATAAAAAAAGGTGTGGCCGGCATTCCTACAGCATTTGTCGCTGAATACGGAAGTGGTGCACCAATAATTGCGATTCTGGGTGAGTACGACGCACTTCCGGGATTATCTCAAAAGGCAGTACCTGAGAAATCATCTGCAGGCCAGGAAGCTGGCCATGGATGTGGTCATCATCTTTTTGGCACGGCCTCCGCAGCAGCTGCTATAGCAGTAAAAAACTGGATGACAGCGGGTAATACTAAAGGAACTATAAGATTTTATGGGTGTCCGGCAGAAGAAGGGGGCTCAGGAAAAGTGTATATGGTACGGGATGGATTATTTAATGATGTGGACATAGCTTTACACTGGCATCCCGGTGCCGAAAATGAGGCGAACGCGGGCGCGGCCCTTGCAAACAAATCGGCTAAGTTTAGATTTTACGGAATTTCTGCTCATGCTGCAGGAGCACCAGAGAAAGGGCGTTCTGCCCTTGATGGTGTTGAAGCTATGAATATGATGGTAAATATGATGAGGGAACACATTCCGGAAGAAGCAAGGATTCACTATGTCATTACACAGGGTGGAAAAGCACCAAATGTAGTTCCTGATTTTGCCGAAGTCTACTACTATGCCCGCCATGACCAAAGAAATGTTGTGTTAGAGATATTTGATAGGATTGCTAAAGCAGCTGAAGGGGCTGCATTGGGTACCGGTACAACAATGGATTATGAACTAATTGGTGGCACTCATGAATTATTACCGAACCTGACCTTACAAAAATTAATGTACGATAATCTTTTAAAGGTAGGCGGCGTTAACTATACGCAAGAGGAAATGGTATTTGCAGATAAGATTGCAAAAACTATGGGCTCAGAAAAAGCTGCTTTAGAAATCGCTGAAAATATTCAACCTTATAATACCGTTGGTGAGACTTCAGGTTCTACAGATGTAGGTGATGTAAGTTTTGCAGTACCTACTGCCGGTATGGGTGCAGCAACCTGGGTTCCGGGAACTCCAGCACATAGCTGGCAGGCCGTTGCTGCTGGTGGGACTTCAATAGGTAAAAAAGGAATGATGGTCGCTGCAAAAACCCTGACTTTAACCGCAATTGATCTTTTCACAAGCCAGGATCTGGTTGCAAAGTCCAAAGTTGAATTTCTGGAACGCAGGGGTTCCGAATTTGTTTATATTCCATTACTGGGAGATCGGCCACCCGCTCTGGATTACAGAAAATAACGACCTTAAATTAGATATCAGAAAATATAGATTTAAAAGGACCTGCAAAAACAAGTTTGCTTTTATTAAGCAAGGATGTAACAATCCAGGAATAAATACTACTAATAGATAATTTACTACCAACCCGAAGCGTGAACAAGGAACTTGAGCACAAATTTGTTGCGGAACTTGAGAACAATCAGAATATTGTTCACAAGGTGTGTAGTTTATACACAACAAACAGGGAGGCTCACAATGACCTTTTTCAGGAAATAACGATTCAGCTATGGAAAGCATACCCAAAATTCAGGGGAGATTCTAAATTCAGTACATGGATGTACAGAGTAGCTTTAAATACGGCGATAACATTGTATCGGAAATCGAAAAAAAGCATAAAAACACAGGATTTTGATTCCGTTATTTATAGAATTAAAACAGACGAATATGATGCTACTGAGGAAAAGCAACTGCAGTTGATGTATAAAGCGGTACGGCAGTTGGGAGATATAGACAAAGCATTGGTTTTTCTTTACCTGGAAGACAAAGATTACAGCGAAATTTCGGAGACTTTGGGAATTAGCGAGGTCAATGCCAGGGTGAAAATGAACCGGGTTAAAAATAAACTTAGAACCATACTTAATCCTTAAGGTTATGATGGATGAATTAGAATTACTAAAGAAGGATTGGCAAAAGAAGGAGGAACACCACCCTAAGTTGTCATTTGACGAAATCTACAAGATGATTAAAAAGAAATCATCTTCTACGGTAAAATGGATCTTTTACATAAGTATTATTGAATTTGTCTTTTGGGCAGTGCTCAATTTAGTCTCATACAGCAAGGAATCATTGGAGCTCGAAAAGACCTGGCATGTCTATGAAATTACAACAACCCTCACGATCATCAATTATATCGTATTAATATATTTTATTTATAAGTTTTATTCTAATTACAAACGGATATCGCTAACAGAATCTTCAAAAAAATTAATGAAAACCATCCTGGATGTTAAAAGAACGGTCTCCCAATATGTATGGTTTAACATAGGTATATTTGTGGCATACTTGCTAGTAAGTCTCTATGGCAATCTGACCTATGGTGCTAGTAGTGAAAAAATCAGAGAGGCAGCTTCACAGGCAGGAAATGAAACATTTTTTTGGCTAATGTTAATTGGTATGGTCCTGGTATCAATAAGTATTGTATTGGTCTTGATCTGGCTTTTCTATAAACTGCTTTACGGAATACTTTTAAACAGGCTTCGAAAAAATTTCTCTGAATTGAAAAAGCTGGAGGTTTAACTTCTCCATTTGCGCTGTTTGTTTTTTTCTTCATAAGCCATCAATTCAGCCTCGGGAATTACTTTCAGGAACGAAGGATGTTGTTCAATAGCATATTCAAGTTTTTCTATTATAGATTCAATAGATTCATTATCATAATCTATCTCCAGTGGTTCTTTAATTACCAACGACTGAAGAATCCCTTTTTTCTTAATCATTAGTCCTTTTTTGTCAAATGACCTTCTGAAACCATCTATTACTACAGGCACTACTACTGGTTTGTACCTTTTAATAATATGCGCTGTTCCCTTTCGCAATGGTTTCCATGGAGTGGTTGTTCCCTGTGGAAAAGTGATTACCCAGCCATCATTTAAGGCCGTTCCAATATTTGTAATATCACTCATTTTAACCTGGCGGTTCACATCCTTGCCTTCCGCCCGCCATGTCCGTTCTATGCTCACAGAACCTACATAAGCCAAAACTTTAGTCAAAAGACTCTTTCTCATGGTCTCAGCCGCCGCAACATAATAAATATTCAATTTGGGATTCCATAAATAACCAATGTTTTTTATAGAATCATCACGACCGTGTAAACTGGCATTAAATACATGAAACATGGCAACCACATCTGCAAAATAGGTCTGATGATTACTTACAAATAATACGTTTTTATCAGGAAGTTCACGTATTATTTCAGAACCTTCTATTTCAAGCGTATTAAATCCTTTATAGCGCTGATGGGTAATAAGACCCAAAGTCCGAATTAACCACTTCTTCAGAAATAAAATATGTCCAAATGGATTTTCCTTAAATAACCCCATAGTCTACAAAACTACAAAATATGCTTTACAACACTTGTTTGAAAAGTTCTTTGATTTCGCTAAGCATCATAGCCGTAGCCCCCCAAACTGTATAACCCATTAGTTTAAAGGCTGGTACCTCAATATTATCTGCATAAGAGGTAGTAAGAATCTGGGTCGTCATTTTAGAATCATCCATAAAATCAAGAAGGGGTACCTCAACCAATTCCTCTACTTCATTTTCATCTTTTACAAAAGGGTATCTTTTATCATATAAACCCAGATAAGGTCGTACCTCAAAATTACTTGGCGGTATATAAATTTCACTTAAAGACCTGATTATTTTAATATCTTCTGGCCTTACCCCAACTTCTTCATGGGTTTCCCGCAAAGCTGTTTCCATCAAATTTTTATCCTTTTTTTCGGCCTTACCTCCGGGAAATCCAATTTGATTGGAATGTATCCCGGGATACGTATTTCGGAGGATAAGTAATAGATTCGTTAACTGGCCTTCATCAGGATAAAACAAAGCAACAACACCCGCCTTTTTCGGGTTTGCGATCCTCTCTTTCATAGCTTCTAATTCCTGAATACGAATTTGAGGCGCCATTTTATAATGAGAAGATGTTCCCGGAAGAGGTAGTTTTTTTATTTTTGATACCTGTAATGCAAAATCAGAATAATTCATGTCGCATTTAAAATTTACCTGCCTTGCAATATTACCACTATTTTTTTTTGGTGCATGCAAGCAAACTCCTTCTTCAAATACCAAGGTAGAAAAATCAATAGCAGTTAAAAAAGATTCAGTACGAACTGATACAATAACTGAAGCTAAAGAAGAAGAAGAAGAGACATTTGTGCTCACCGAAGATAATGCTATAGACTTCTTTTTTGAGTACCAAAAAAATCTTAAAACCACCAGAGTAAAGCTAACTACCAGTATGGGTAATTTTACGGTACAATTATATGACAATGTACCTTATCACAAGGCCAACTTTATTTACCTGACCAAAAAGGGATATTTTGATAACACCATGTTTCATAGGGTTGTAAAAGATTTTATTATTCAGGGAGGTAATGCAGACAACGTTGAAACTTCGAGGAAAAGAAGAGAAATTGGCCGATATCTTTTACCACCTGATACCAGAAAAGGTTATAAACACCACAGAGGAACAATTTCGATGCCCAGTAGTGAAATAGATAATCCCCATATGTTAGCCTCTCCCTATGAGTTTTTTATTGTTGTGACAAAACCCGGTTCCTACCATTTAGATGGCGACTTCACCCCTTTTGGTAAAGTTATTAGTGGTATGGATGTGGTTGATAAAATTAATCAGATGCCGGTTGATAGCGGAGACTGGCCCATGAAAAATATCTATATTCTCAAAGCAGAAATTGTTGAATAATTATGTTTTTTTATAGATACTGGGAAGTACAATTTTGAACCTAACTGCCATTAGGCGAATGCCTATAACAATAAGGATAGCTGCTAGATAAACGTATTCATCATCTAATGGTAATTTGCGTAAGAGAAAATAGCTCAATCCACCTATTACACAGGCTGTGGCATAAATTTCTTTTCGAAAAATAACCGGTATTTCATTACATAAGATATCTCTGATTACACCTCCAAAACTGGCTGTTATGGTACCAAGTATGATGCACATCACAGGAAGAAGATTTGCATTTAAGCCTTTTTCTATGCCAACCATAGTGTATAATCCAATCCCCAGAGTATCGAACAAGAATAATGAT
Organism: uncultured Eudoraea sp.; assembly: GCF_947258525.1. Taxonomy (GTDB): domain Bacteria; phylum Bacteroidota; class Bacteroidia; order Flavobacteriales; family Flavobacteriaceae; genus Eudoraea. The sequence continues at coordinate 10,476 of NZ_CAMYIP010000152.1, read as the reverse complement.
CTTCTTAAATATTTGAGTTTTTCCCTGAATATAATAGCCAGAATAACTGTACCCACAATGGTTACTATATATGTAGATTCAAGCATCCAGGCTACCGGAGTATTGCCTATAAGCAAATCTCTAAGTGTTCCTCCTCCCACGGCTGTGACAAATGCAATAATAAACACTCCAAATAGATCCAGGCGCTTTTCCATGGCCACAAGGACTCCGGATATAGCAAAGGCTACTGTACCCAATAGATCCATTAGAAAATAAAACATAATTCCTCCTTTTTTAGTAAAAACTATAAATTGTCATGGCTAAAACTATAAAAATAATCCCGGTTAATGCATTAGGTACCAATGAATTGTTTTGCAAATTTGACAATAATATCGTAAGCTTGGCACTATTTAATTCATAAGGCTTTGACCGTAAAACATAAACAATTTTAAAATATGGATTTAGCAAAAGCACGCCTCAAAACAGGCTATTTCTTTCTTGGATTGTTTGCGGTTTTCATAGGCTTGTATCCATTGCGCTTTCTTGGTCTACCCTATGAAGAAAGTCTTCTGGGATCCAAATCGGATACACTTCTGAGAAGTTCACTTTATTTAACCGCTTTTTATACTCATATTTTCTTAGGCGGACTTGCCTTGCTAACAGGGTTTTCGCAGTTTTACAAAACCTTAAGAAGAAAAAGACTGGCGCTGCACAGGGCATTGGGGAAAATTTATGTTATAGCAGTCTTACTAAGTGGTTTAGCCGGATTGGGGATTGCTTTTTTTGCCACTGGTGGAATTATCCCCTCGCTTGGCTTTGCGGGATTAGCCCTATTATGGCTTTATACTACATCAAATGCCTACACGAGCATAAAAAAAATAGATATTGATGCACACCAGCGCTGGATGATAAGAAGTTATGCGCTGTGTTTTGCTGCTGTTACACTTCGTCTTTATCTGCCATTATTTACTGGGCTTCTGAGCATTGAATTTATTCCGGCTTATAAGATTATTGCCTGGTTATGTTGGGTGCCTAATATTATTGTTGCAGAGATTTTTATCGTTAGAAAGCTAAGCTGATACTAACAAGTACTAACAGGGCTCCCATTCTGTTTATATAGAAGTAAAAATTGATAAAATACAGTTATAATTTAGAATAATTGAATTTATTTTTATCATTACTTTTAGAAAATGATCTCTTGCTATCTGAAACGAAATTGTTTCAGACAAAAAATACAATTAAGAATATAAGGAGCTACAATTAAAATAAATTCTTCTTATTTAAACCAATAGGACGAAAACCCAAATCCGGTATTTATGAGATACTTAATATTATTAATTTTCATATTCACGATGTCTAAACCATTTGTCCTTTTTGATTTCTCTGAAAATAGCAATATTCAAAACTGGATAGTGGTGAATGATGGTGTAATGGGAGGGCTTTCAAAAGGTAGCTTCTCTTTAAGCGATGACGGTCATGCTCTTTTTAAGGGGTACGTATCTCTGGAAAATAATGGTGGTTTCTCTTCTGTTCGTTACAATCTGGAATCTAAATCAGTAAAGAATTACAAGAAAATCAAACTGCGCCTTAAGGGTGATGGTAAGCAATATCAGATAAGGGTTAAAACCGGTATTTCAGATTATTATTCATATATCGCTTATGTTAAGACTAATGGAGAATGGCAGACTCTGGAAATTCTTTTCTCAGAAATGACCCCGTCATTTCGGGGATATAAATTAGATCTTCCTAATTATCCCGGGGAATATTTGGAGCAGTTTGCAATTTTAATTGGAAATAAAAAAAAGGAAGATTTTGAATTATATCTTGATAAGATAGAATTAGAATAGCCGGTCCAAACGCATTATATTATGACAAAAACCAATATGCATAAAAAATACCTCTCATTTCTTTTGATCCTTCTTTTTGTATCCCTGAATGCACAGAACATTAAAGGGTTTAAACCTGAAAATGTACAAAAACAACTCGATCTGGAAACGGCTTTTGAATCAAAAATATCTACCGCGAATTTAGATTCATGGATGAAGAAAATGGCAGCCAGGCCACATTATGTAGGTACCGAATATGGAAAAGAACTGGCAGAATGGATGTTAAAGCAATTCAAATCCTGGGGGTATGATGCCAAAATAGAAACCTACCAGGTCCTCTTCCCCTACCCAAAAGTCAGGGTTCTGGAATTGACAGAACCCACAACCTACAAAGCTAAATTAAAAGCGGTGCCAGTTGAGGGCGATGCATATACAGCTCAGGGAGATGAGTTATTGCCCAGTTATAATGCATTTTCTACAGATGGCGAGGTTGAGTCTGAACTGGTATTCGTTAACTACGGGATACCTGCAGACTATGAAGCATTGGACAAATTGGGAATAGATGTAAAAGGTAAGATAGTAATTGCCAAATATTACGGATCCTGGCGTGGAATAAAACCTAAACTAGCCGCCGAAAAGGGTGCTATTGGTTGTATTATTTATTCAGATCCTAAGGATGATGGGTATGTTCCCGGTGATGTTTATCCAAAAGGGGCATTTAAAAATAAAACCGGTGTGCAACGAGGATCAGTAATGGATATGCCACTTTATCCGGGAGATGTTCTTACACCGGGTTATGGAGCAACCCCGGAGGCCGAGAGATTAAACCGAAAAGATGCGCCTACAATAACAAAAATACCTGTATTACCTATTTCCTATGAAGATGCGGAACCATTACTAAAAGCCCTTGAAGGACCAGTGGCACCTGACAAATGGCGGGGAGGATTACCAATTACCTATCATATTGGACCGGGGCCGGCAAAAGTGCATTTAAAACTGGAATTTGACTGGCAACTAAAACCTGCCTACAATGTTATAGCTACTCTTAAAGGGTCCGAATTTCCTGATGAATGGGTTTTGCGCGGCAACCATCATGATGCATGGGTTCATGGTGCTGCTGATCCTGTGAGTGGTATGGTAGCTCTAATGGAGGAAGCCAGAGCAGTCGGTGAACTGGCTAAAAAGGGGCAGCGCCCCAGAAGAACCTTAGTCTACTGTGCCTGGGATGCCGAGGAACCGGGACTGATTGGTTCAACAGAGTGGGTGGAACATCATAAAGAAGAACTTCAGAAAAAAGCTATAGCATACATTAATACTGATGGTAATGGCAGGGGTTTCTTCAACGCAGGTGGCTCCCATACATTACAGACTATGGTAAGTGAAGTAGCAGAAGTGGTTACAGATCCTCAGAAAGGAGTTTCTATTAAGGAAAGAAAAATTGCAAGGGATATGATTAATGGCGGGGAGGATAAATTTGAGCTTTATGCCCTGGGATCAGGATCTGATTACACCCCATTTATTCAACATGCGGGAATTGCTTCGCTGAATCTAGGATTTGGTGGTGAAAATGCCGGTGGAGAATATCATACGATCTACGATACTTATCCTCATTACAAACGATTTAAGGATCCTGACTTTGCCTATGGAGCTACTTTGGCAAATACAGCCGGCAGGATCGTATTGCGTCTGGCCAATGCCGATATTTTACCCTTCAATTTTGATCCCTTACAGGAGACCATCGCAACCTACCTTAAAGAAGTAATGAAGTCATGTGAAAGTATGCGAAAAGAAGTAGAAAAGCACAACAAATTGAAGGAAGAAAATGCATTTTATCTGGCTGCGGACCCTACTAAACCCTTTGTTGAACCTAAGAAAAAAGAAGCTATCCCTTATCTGGATTTTACGCCAATACAAAATAGTATGATCAGACTCCAAGCCTCGATTGTCAGGTTCAATTCTATTAATTTTAATTCACTCTCCGATAGTGAACTAGAAAAATTGAATAAGCTACTTATGCATTCGGAACTAGCATTAACCACTGACTCCGGATTACCGAGGAGACCGTGGTATAAACATCAGATTTATGCGCCCGGCTTCTACACAGGTTATGGGGTTAAAACATTACCCGGGGTTAGAGAAGCCATCGAGCAAAAAGAATGGCAGGAAGCCCAGGAGCAAATTAAAATACTTGCACAAACACTAAATAACTTAGACAATCATATTAATTCTCTTTGTTCCATACCCACTAAAAAATAAACCTCTTTAACTATAATCAGTTACTTTATTAACAATGATTTCAAAAAAGCACATATCTTATTTAATCGCATTAATTGTAGTAGGTTTTTTGATACACTCCTGCAGTCAAAAGTCAAAAATACCAAAGGAAACCCCCTTGACTTATTCACTCGATTCTTTATCGGCAACAATGATAGCCGATGCAAGTCAGGAGTATATATCACCAAAATTAGCGGATGGTTTAACCCTGGACTTATGGGCATCAGATTCATTGGCACCAGATCCAATTGCCATTGACATTGATGATGAAGGCAATGTATATCTAACCAGAACGAACCGGCAAAAAAACTCTGAATTTGATATTAGGGGACATCAGGATTGGATGACAGCTTCAATTAGTTTGCAAACCGTAGAAGACCGGCGTGCGTTTTTACGAAAAACATTTGCCCCGGAACGCAGTGAAGAGAATGAATGGTTTCCGGATCTGAATAATGATAGTATTCACGATTGGAAGGATCTAACGGTTGAAAAAGATGAAATATGGAAACTGGAAGACACGGATAAGGATGGTGTTGCAGATGTTTCTACACGTATTTTGGAAGATTTTAATGAAGAAATTACAGATGTCGCAGGTGCTTTATTAGTACGCGACAATGATATTTTTGTTGGTATTGGTCCTGATATGTGGCGTGTTGAGGATTCCAATGGTGATGGTGTTATGGATACAAAAACTTCCATTGCACATGGTTTCGCTGTTCATATTGGGTTCGGAGCCCACGGCATGTCAGGCGCAATAGAAGGGCCCGATGGTAAAATTTATTGGGGAATTGGTGATATTGGAGCTAGTATAACCACGGTAGAAGGAGAAACACACCACTTGCCCAATCAGGGTATGATCGTTAGATGCAATCCTGACGGTACTGATTTTGAGGTATTTGCAAGGGGACTTCGAAATACACATGAATTTGTTTTTGATGCCTATGGCAATTTAATTTCTTCAGATAATGATGGGGATCATAGAGGAGAAAGTGAACGCCTTGTTCATATTGTTGAAGGTTCTGATGCCGGATGGAGGGCTAATTGGCAATATGGAAAATATACAGATCCCAAGAACAATAGCTATAAAGTGTGGATGGATGAAAAACTATACCTCCCCCGCTGGGAAGGACAAGCGGCCTATATAATTCCTCCAATTGCCAATTACCATAATGGCCCTACAGGGATGGTTTTTAACCCTGGCACAGCACTGGGCAAGGACTGGTTGAATAAATTCTTTTTGGTTGAATTTGTTGGAGATCCGGGGCGCTCGCATATTTGGTCCTTCAACTTAAAACCAAAAGGGGCCTCTTTTGAGCTGGACAAAGAATTAGATGTTTTAAGTGGAGTCTTACCTACGGGTTTACAATTTGGTCCGGATGGTGCACTATATCTTGCTGACTGGATAAATGGCTGGGGAACTAAAAATTATGGAAGGGTATGGAAGTTGGATGTAGCGGATTCAAAAAATGACCTGGAGGCACAAAGACAAGAGACACAAAGGCTGATGACTGAAGTCTATGAAGATCTGTCGGCTGATGAACTTACGGCGCTATTGGCCTATCCGGATATGCGCATAAGGCAAAAAGCTCAATTTGAACTTGCAGAACGAACTTTTTGGGGATATAAAGCCTTAAAAAAAGTAATTCTGGAAGATAAAGACCAATTCGCAAGAATACATGCAATCTGGGGAATAGGCCAGATTGCTTCGGATAATATTAGGAAGGCAGAACCTTTATTGGATTTATTGGATGACAAGGATCCGGAAATTATAGCTCAGGCAGCAAAGATTCTTGGAGATGTAAAATATAAGCAGGCCGGAGAAAAACTTATTCCTTTGTTGGAATACGAAAACGAACGAGTGCGTTTCTTTGCTGCACAAGCTTTGGGAAGAATAGAATATAAAGATGCTGTTCAGCCTTTAATTAATTTCCTGGCCGCTAATAATGATGAAGATGTCTATTTACGTCATGCCGGGGTTCTGGCACTAAGCCGTATAGGTGAAATTGAGCCCATAGTTGCTTTATCTGAGAGCCCGGAAAGAAGCTTACGAATAGCCTCGGTTCTGGTTTTAAGAAGGTTACAAAATGAAGAAGTAGCATTGTTTTTAAAGGACAATGACGAGTATATAGTTACTGAAGCAGCACGTGCCATCAATGACGACTGGTCAATTCCGGAAGCCATGCCTGCACTGGCAAATCTTCTGACAGAAGAAAGATTTACATCGGAACCATTGTTGCGAAGAAGCATCAATGCAGCTTTAAGAGTTGGCGGTGAGGATGAATTAGACATGCTAATTTCATTTGCAAAAAGATTAGATATCTCTGGTGATCTTCGCGGAGAAGCCCTGGCAGCCATAGGTACCTGGGCGTCACCTTCTGTATTAGACAGGGTAGACGGGCGTTACAGAGGGGAAATAATTAGGGATTCAAATTTTGTAAAAGAAAAAATACAGGGAGATATTCCAATATTCTTAGAGGACAAGGATCCCAATATTCTTATCGGCACTTCAAAAATCCTGGGAACCCTTGGAATATCGACATACAATGCTCAACTAAAATCTATTCTAAACAAGGACCGGAGTCCGGAGGTAAGAGTTGCCATGATAGACGCTTTAGGAGAATTGGGTGATGATGATATTACATTGGTCGTCAAAACTGGGATGCAGGATATGGATGAGAATGTCCGAGCAGCCGCTGTAGGGCTAATACCCGAATTAAATATCCCTAAAAATGAATTGCCTGCGATAATAGGTCCAATTTTTAAAAATGGATCTCTAAGGGAGCAGCAGCGCATGATAGATGCATTAACAGAGATGCCCCTGGATCAAAGTCGCGATGCATTGATGAATCTGGTTAAAAAAGCAGGGAACAATCAATTAAATCCGGGAGTGATTCTGGATCTGATTGAGGCTGTGGAATCAACTGAATCGGAAGACCTTATTGCCGGTTTAAGTAAACTTAAAAGCAGTGGGTATTCTGTTGATTCCTACCAAGAAGCTCTTTATGGAGGTAGCAGGCGAGCCGGGGCGAATGTCTTCAGGAATAATTCAGCGGCACAGTGCGTAAGATGCCATGCTCTGGCAGGTGCAGGCGGGAAAGTAGGTCCTCCTATGGATAATATCGCGAATGTACTAAGCAGAGAGGAAATACTGGAATCCCTTATAGAGCCCGGCGCGAGATTGGCCCCTGGTTATGGTTCTGTGGTATTGACCCTTAAGGATGGACAGGTAGTAGCAGGGGTCCTTGCAGCAGAAAACAAGGAGGAAATAATACTTCGTACTTCAGATGCAGAACCTATGGAAATAGCAGTATCGAGAATAAAGAAAAGAGAAAATATGCCTTCGGCTATGCCTGCCATGGGAACGGTATTGTCGAAAAGGGAATTAAGGGATTTAGTGGAGTTCTTATCCAATTTAAAAGGAAAATAATCAGGGGAATTTCCTAATATAATCATTACCTTAATAGGCTTCATTAACCATAATGCTGCAGCATAGAAAGAGTAGAATGATATTAGCGGATGCTTTAAATAAAATTTAATTGTATCTGAATTTCATTTTGACAACTTAATTTAAATGATCAAACTACCTATAGACCAACTAAACACTAATGAATAATATGAAATTTAAACTTTTTCTCTTAATAGCTACCATTTGCCTTCAGATCAATGCACAAGAGCAAAAAAAGGACTTTTCCGAAGCATTTAAAATAATCGAAGTCTGGTTAGATGCCCAAAAAGATTATGAAAAACTCCCTGGTATTTCTGCCGCTATAATCAAGGATCAGGAAATAATTTGGTCTGGCGCTTATGGTAAGGCAAATGTGGAAGCAGATGTAGATACAGAAGTTAATACAATTTGCAGTATCTGCTCTATTTCTAAATTATTTACGGCAACGGCTATTATGAAGCTATATGATGAAGGCAAATTGCGACTGGATGACAAAGTGAGTGATCTATTACCCTGGTATAATCTGGATCAGAAATATGCAGAAAGCGGCCCCATTACGGTACGTAGCTTATTAACACATTCCTCTGGTCTGCCAAGAGAGGCCAATTTTCCTTATTGGACAGGTCCGGATTTTCCATTTCCCAGCCAGGAGGAAATCAAAAATGAATTAGGCAACCAGGAGACGCTCTATCCTGCATCAACCTATTTTCAATATAGCAATCTTGGTCTTACGCTTTTGGGTGAAATAGTAGAACAGGTTTCCGGAATATCATTTAACACCTATGTTGAAGAGAATATTCTAAAACCACTGCAGCTCAACGAAACGAGGACAAAACTCCCTGAATCTTTATATGGCAGTCAATTAGCCATAGGATATTCTTCTTTAGACAGGACAGGGCAACGCAAAAAAGTAAAGCTATTCCAGGCAAATGGTATTATGGCTGCAGCAGGATTCTCATCTAATGTACTGGATCTGGGAAAATTTGCTTCCTGGCAATTTCGGTTAATGGATTCAACCATTACTGAAATAATAAAACCCTCCACTCTAAAATATATGCAACAGGTGCACTGGACCGACCCTGATTGGAAAACTACCTGGGGTTTAGGTTTTGCAGTATCTAAAGGTAGTGATGGAACAAAATGGGTTTCGCATGGCGGGAGTTGTCCGGGTTATAGATCCGGAATTCAGTTAAATCCAAAATCTAAAATGGCTTATACTGTAATGATTAATGCCAACGGCACAAATCCACATAAATATGCCAAAATATGCCAAAGAAATGCATGCCATTCTCAATAAGGTAAAAGATGAAACTAAAAATGGTAAAACAGTTGAATCTACTAAAAAAGATATGACGGATTATACCGGTTATTACAGCAACCAACCATGGGGTAGTGAAAGTTATATTTCAAGCTGGGAAGGAAAACTGGTTATGCTGCGTCTTCCCTCCCAATCTCCTGCCAAATCCATGACATTCCTGAAGCATGTAGACGGAGACAATTTTCAAAAAATAAGAAAGGATGAAGAACCGGGTGAGATGATAGTATTTGAAAGAGATGAAACAGGGAAAGTTACCAGATACAGTCAACATGGAAACTACTCTACTAAAATAAGGGATTAATGAAATTGAAATCATTTTTTTTACTGTTTGGGTGCAGTCTCTTTATGGCTATTGCATCCTCGCAGGAACTTAATACTTTGACGACAGAATTTTTAAACACTCTGGATCCGGAATTAAAGTCAAGGACAATTTTTGCAATGGATAGCGAGGAACGCCTTAATTTTCATTTCGTACCGATAAAAAGGAAAGGACCCACTTTTCATGACTTTAATGAAAAGCAAAAAAATGCTGCAATGGCCCTGCTCAGAGCGTCATTGAGCAACGAAGGGTTTCGAAAAACAAAAGAAATCATGGCACTGGAAGATGTTTTGCTGGAGATTGAAGGCGGCAAATTTAAAATGCCGGATGGTTCACCGGGTCGTGATGCACTTAATTATCATTTTTGTGTTTTTAATGATCCGGCAACCCAGCAGTTTTGGGGGTGGCGGTTTGAAGGACATCATATTTCCTTTAATTTTGTTGCTTCAAGTGGCAAGATTGTTGCCTCTACACCTTCTTTCCTGGGTTCCAATCCGGCTATAGTCCGGGAAGGAGCGCAAAAAGGCAAAGAGGTCTTAAAGTTAGAAACACAATTAGGGTTTGCCATGGTAAACTCCCTTTCAAAAGAACAGCTAGACAAAGCTCTTTTTTCTGAAAAAGCTCCGAGAGAAATTTTCACTACTAATAAACAAGTTGTAACGAATCTTGATCCGCCTGGTATTTCCTATGCAGATTTAAATAAAAATCAAAAAAAAGCTTTAGAAAAGTTACTTATGGTCTATTTGGACAACTATGAATCAGAATTTTCCCAATCTCTTTTAGATAAAATAAATACTGCGGGAATGAATCAGCTTTCATTTGCATGGGCAGGAAGTTTAGTACCGGGAAAAGGCCATTACTACAGATTACAAAACCCCGTAATTTTAATAGAATATGACAATACTCAGAATAATGCCAATCACGTTCATACCGCTGTAAGGGATCTTACAAATGATTTTGGGCGCGACCTTCTGAAAGAACATTATAAGGAAAGCCATAAACACTAATAAGAACAATCATGAAAACAAAATCAATATTTCTAATTCTGGGAATTGGGCTAATGGCAATTGTCTATTTTTTACCACTTGAACAAGGTGAAAAAAACTTGGACCATTCCCAAAAAGCGTCCTTTTATTCAATCAAATGTACCGTAGCAAAATATTTATTGGAAGATGTGGATACCACCCAACAGATTTCACCATTATTTGAAAACCTCGGAAATCTTACTTTCCCTATTTCTACATCCAAAGAAATGGCCCAGACATTTTTTAATCAGGGCTTAAAACTCACCTATGCTTTTAATCATGCGGAAGCG
>NZ_CAMYIP010000151.1 GCF_947258525.1 uncultured Eudoraea sp. | reverse complement strand
ACGAAGTCGCTCATTTACCATCGGTAAATTGTCAAATTAATAGTTTGTTATTTGAAAAATTAATTTTTTAATAAATTGTCTATAAAAGTTGGCATCAAGGCTTTTTTAAAATAAAAATAATGTTAATTTCCCCCTTTGAAATATGATAAAAGATCATATTTAATGAAAGAGGATAAATGTTATAGGATTCAAATGGTTAAACAAAATAAAGTAAAGACCTGTACGACCATATTATAAGTGTTGTTCGTCGATTTTATGAATTCTTTTGTCGTTATATCTCTTAAAATTCATATAATTGGACTGCTTTTTTCTGCATTCAGCATGTCCTCAAATTGAAGAGAGAAATGTTTAAAAGAAGATGACATTAATTTATTACGGATGCAGGAAACCAAATTAGAATAGATTGAAATAATAATTATCACCCCAAAAGCAGTGATTATAAATTAAATAGTTTTCGCCCCTTGATACAATTTTTACTATCTAACTTATATCTTTTAGCATTCTTTTCAGCCTTTTTGGCCTTTGTTTTGGCATACAAAATGAATCCCGTTATAATCTATACGGCCCGCGTAAAGAATCTTATGGATGAACCGGGAGATCGCAGTGCGCATTCCGATAAAACACCAACCCTTGGCGGAGTAGGGATGTTTGCTGCATTTGTTGTATCCCTCATACTATTTGGAGTAGTAGTTGGTTTGGAACGCCCGGACCTGGTTAAGCTTTTATCCCTGGTACTCGCTACTATCATCCTTATGTTTTTAGGTCTTAAGGACGATCTTATTGCCCTGGCACCAAAGAAGAAATTTCTTGGTCAGCTTATCGCTTCAGGGATTGTGATCTTTTTAACGGATATAAGAATTACAAGTTTAGAAGGTCTTTTGGGTGTTGGGGAGCTACCATATTTAGTGTCTGTAGTATTTACGGTATTTGTTTTCCTTTTGGTAATTAATTCGTTTAACCTTATTGATGGAATAGATGGCCTGGCCGGTACCATTGGCATAATTGCGAGTTTGTCATTTGGGATTTTCTTTTTATTAAATAACAATTACCTTCTTGCCTTAATATCTTTTAGTTTAATAGGCGCCACCATAGGATTTTTAATTTATAATTTATCAGATTCCAACAAACTCTTTATGGGCGATTCCGGCTCCATGTTTGTTGGGTATCTGCTGGCCTATCAAGGCATTAGTTTTTTGGGTTTGAACGCGGACGTAACTTCGGTGTTTACAGTTCCCAATGCGCCTATTCTTCTGCTGGCCATCTTATCTTTTCCACTTTTAGACACCTTGCGGGTTTTTGTTATTCGTGCAAGGGAAAGGCGAAGTCCCTTTAGTGCAGACAACAATCATATACACCATCGTTTGTTAGAGCGGGGATTAAGTCATAAACAAGCTACAATACTGTTGGCTATTGTAAATATTCTGGTAATAGAGTTGGCACTTCTGGTTAAAGATCTGGAAATAAACATACAATTAGTAGTCGTTACCCTACTGGGATCCTTGCTTTATACTTTGCTTTTTAATTTGAACAGGCTACGTGAAAAAGCCATAAAATTTAATGATCTCAGGAGCGTAAAAAATCAAGGAAGAGTGGTAAGGATAGAAATTCAGGATGAGTTTGTTTCTCAAAGGATAGAATCATCTCCTGCTAATAATGGGGTAAATGAAAAAGCCAGAGTAAACAGTTCAAATGCGAATATAAATGAGGAATGGCTTATAGGTGAAAAGCGGATTAAAGAATTGGAAAAATCCAAAAAGCAAAATCTAAGCACTAAAAAGTGGAAAGAAAAGATTAAATCGGCTAAAATAAAATAACCGGAGAACCCCCATTAACGTCCGGCAATTAATCATAATTTTTAGGGATAGATAAAAGGGTGTCGTCGTTTTTTATAGTTAAGGAAGCGAAAGGAGACCAGACTGCCGACAATAGTATCGTAAGGTTTAGAAATAAGAAAGGGAACTATGAATTGGTATGTAATCTGCACCAGGCCCAGATGGGAATTAAAAATATATAAAACACTTTTAGAAAGGGGTATAGAGGCTTATTGCCCTACCTATAACGCTGTACGCCAATGGAGTGATCGCAGAAAAAAAATCAGTAAACCTTATTTTAATTCCT
>NZ_CAMYIP010000150.1 GCF_947258525.1 uncultured Eudoraea sp. | reverse complement strand
TATAGTGAGGATAATGAGCGGGAAATGGGCTTTTCTAATTCACTGGTTGAATTACGTAACGATATTATGAAAGCAAAAGGGGTCATTATTTCTGTAAATGAACATAATAGCAACCCTTCTGCATATTTTAAAAATGTTCTGGATTGGCTATCTCGTCTCGAAAGAAAATTTTTGGAAGATACCGAAGTACTGCTGATGTCTACTTCACCAGGTAAACGCGGTGGACAGGGTTCTCTGGAAATCATTGAAAAATTATTGCCCAGGTTTGGGGCCAATGTCTGCGCCACTTATTCATTACCTTCTTTTCACCAAAATTTTGATGAGGATAAGGGCATTCTTGATGAAGACCTTTCAGAAAGTCATCGCCAGGCCCTGAATGAGTTCTTGTCCAAAATCTGAGAGATTTTATTACTACTCATCTTTCCGGAGTAGTAATATTCCTGTTCAAGAAACAGATCTTTCACAGATATCCGGAAAATATTGGTTGCGGCTGCAACTTTGACTAATTTTGCAAGGTGCTAAATCAATTTAGGGAACATATTGCTGTAAATTTTCCGGAACTCTTTGAAAACCACTTCTTGGTTGCATGCAGTGGCGGTATAGATAGTGTGGTTTTAACCCATTTATGTGCTTTAAATAAAATGGACTTCTCTATTGCTCACTGTAATTTTCAGCTCCGTGGCTCTGAAAGTGACATGGATGCTTTCTTCGTAGAAGATATGGCCAGGAAACTTGGAAAAAAAATATACATAAAAGATTTTGATACAGTTAGTTATGTAAATACAAATAAAGTTTCACTTCAAATGGCGGCCAGGGATCTTAGGTACCGCTGGTTTGAAGAAATAATGACTATACACAAAATAAAAACCCTGGTTACGGCACATCAGGCAGATGATAATTTGGAAACTTTTATCATTAACCTGTCCAGAGGAACCGGCATAAAAGGACTAACCGGTATTCCTGCGAAAACAGCAAAGATCAGCCGGCCACTATTGATATTTTCCAAGTCACAAATCGAACAATTCGCTGAAATTAAAAATATTGGCTGGCGCGAGGATAAAAGTAATCGTGAGACCAGGTATTTGAGGAATAAAATCAGATACGGTGTTATCCCAAAATTAAAGGAATTACATCCGGGGTTTCTCCATAATTTTGAATCCACGCTCGCAAACTTACAAGGAAGCGCAGCGCTTTTAAAGGACTATATAGATGAATTAAGACGCAAACTTTTTCAGCAACAGGGCGATGTAATTAAAGTCTACATAACGTCTCTTTTAAAATTAGATCCCATAAAGACTTATATGTATGAGTTGTTTAAGGAATATGGTTTTAAAGAGTGGAATGATGTCGTTGGACTGTTAAATGCCACCAGTGGAAAAGAAATTCGCTCCAGTACGCATAGACTAATTAAAGATCGTGAGCATCTTTTACTACAGGCCCTTTATCCTTCAATGGTTGAAAAATTTGTTATCGATGCTGCTCCGGGAACTATTACCGAACCTATTCGTATGAAGATTGAAGAGGTAGACACGATGGGTGAGTACGCCAATGGAATACTATATGTTGATAAAGAAACGTTAAACCATAAGCTAAGCATTCGGAAATGGGAAAAAGGAGATTACTTTTACCCTTTTGGAATGAAAGGGAGAAAAAAGGTCTCAAAGTTTTACAAAGATGAAAAGATGGATCTGATTTCCAAGGAAAGGCAATGGCTTTTATGTTCAGGGGACGATATAGTATGGGTCATAGGCCGGAGGGCAGACGACCGTTTTAAGGTAAGTTCGAAAACAAAAAGTATTTTAAAATTTAGCATTACGGAATGAGATTAGTTTTAGCGTTTATTACACTGTTGTTCTTTATCAGCCCTGGTTTTGCTCAGGACGAGGAAAACCCTGTAATTTGGTCATATGAAGTAAACAAACTTGCTGAAAATGATTACGAATTAATCTTCAAAGCAAAAATAGCAGACGGGTGGCATATCTTTTCTCAGTTTACTGATGAGAATGGTTCTTTGCCCAGTGAGTTTACTTTTCTTAAAGGTGGTGAAGACTATGAATTGATAGGAACCGCTTCCGAAAGTGAAACGGTGACCGAATACAGTGAAATTTTTGAGGTAGATGAGACATTTTTTATAAAAGATGCAGTCTTTACACAAAAAATCAAGCTACTGAATACAGCGGTGTCCCAAATAGATGTGGAGTTATTCTACCAGGCTTGTAAGGAAGTTTGTATCCCGAAAGAGCACACTTTTAGAATATCCCTGACAGGGGAAAGTATTGTTATAGAAGAAAAAGCCATTGATGAGAGAAGCCTTGCTCTGGGCTCAGCTTTAAAACTAGATTTAAAGAACAAAGAACTCCTTGAAGAGGCAGATGATACCAACCCTAATAAAGGTTCTGGCCTTTGGATGATTTTCGGTCTTGGATTCCTGGGCGGGTTAATTGCACTGTTAACACCTTGCGTTTTTCCAATGATTCCATTAACAGTATCCTATTTTACGAAACATACAAAAAAGAAAACTTCAGGGATCTTTCAGGCGTCTTTATATGGTTTCTACATTGTTTTGATTTACTTTTTGCTAAGCCTGCCCTTTCATTTATTTGATTCGGTAGATCCACAAATTTTGAATACAATAGCTACAAATATCTGGCTGAACATAGCTTTCTTTCTGGTGTTTGTTTTTTTTGCATTCTCTTTTTTCGGGTATTATGAATTAACATTGCCCAGTTCCTGGTCCACTAAAATGGATAGCTTTTCTTCCAAGGTAGGAGGAGGGCTGGGAATATTCTTTATGGCATTAACACTGGCCATTGTATCCTTTTCCTGTACCGGACCCATTTTAGGGGGCCTTTTGGGGAGTACCACTTTGGCCGAAGGCGATGTAGCCAATAATCTTTCAGCAGGAATGTTGGGATTTGGGGTGGCCCTGGCCTTACCTTTTGCCTTATTTGCATTATTTCCTGCCTGGTTAACCTCTTTGCCTAAATCCGGCGGATGGATGGATACAGTAAAGGTATTTCTTGGATTTCTGGAATTGGCCCTGGCCTTTAAATTCTTATCGAATGCCGACCTGGTAGGGAATTGGGGAATCTTCAAAAGAGAAATCTTCCTCGGAATCTGGATATTGCTTTTTGTTCTCCTGGCTTTATACTTATTTGGTGTAATTCGGTTTCCTCATGAAGGACCGAGACAAAAGCTATCAAAAACCAGAAAGACAATTGGACTTTTAACTACCGGTTTTACAATTTATTTGGTATTAGGTACTTTTAATATTACCAGCCTTAAATTATTAAGCGGATTTCCACCTCCCGATTTTTACTCTGTTGTGGAAAAAGATAATAATTGTCCGCTTGGACTTAATTGTTTCAAAGATTTTGAAGAAGGTTTGGCCTATGCGAAAAAAGAAAATAAACCCATCTTACTTGATTTTACGGGATGGGCCTGCGTTAACTGCAGAAAAATGGAAGAAAATGTCTGGAGTGAACCCGATATTTACGAGATGCTCAATGAAGATTATGTGCTGATCTCCCTATATATTGACGATAGGAAATACTTGCCGGAAAGTGAAAGGTTCAATTATAAATTTGATTCAGGAAGGGTAAAAAGTATTGAATCTATTGGAGAGAAGTGGGGTACTTTTCAAACATTAAACTTTGGAGCGGCTTCTCAGCCTTATTATGTGCTCTTATCGCCTGATCTGGAAGTCCTGAATTCTTCTATTCAAAATGCCGATAGCGAAACGTATAGAACCTGGTTAAAGCTTGGGCTTAAAAAATTTGAGGACCTAAACAAGGGGGAATTAACCAGTACAATACCATAAACTATAATCTACTAGTTGCTTCATCTTTTTTAGCACAAAATTCTATCATAATCTTTGGGTGCCATTTATAAAGGGCGGATCAAAAAAAATACACTAATAATTTAATTAGGGTTCTATTTTTTTATCTTTAAACCTCAAAGACTTACTTGTGAAAAAAATTAAAAAAATCTCCCTTATCTTACTGCTTGTGCTTGGACTTTTGGTCCTGGCTTCGTACATCTTCATTCAAACCCTGAAACCGGAATATGAAGGTGAAAAACAATTATTAAATCTGTCTGATTCGGTATCGGTCTACTATGATTTCTATGGCATACCTCACATTTATGGCCAAAATAAAGAGGATGCGTTTAGAGCGCTGGGCTATGTACATGCACAGGACAGGCTCTGGCAGATGGAATTGTTACGAAGGGTAGCAAGTGGCGGGCTTTCGGAGGTTTTTGGTTCTAAATTAATAACAACAGATAAGTTTTTTCTTTCCCTGGGTATAGATGAGGCTTCTGTAAAAACTGTGGAAAAAAGTGATCGTACAAACAAGACAATACAGCTTACTGAGGCATATTTGGATGGGATAAATCAATTTATAGAAGACGGACCCACTCCTGTTGAATTCTACCTTACAGGCATCAATAAGGAACCATTTACCCTCAAGGATGTTTATAATTCTATTGGTTATATGGCGTTTAGCTTTGCTATGGCTCAAAAAACAGATCCTTTACTAACAACTATAAATAAAAAGTTAGGTCCCGAATACCTTAAGGACCTGGAAATTGAAGTGGATAAAAATACGGAATGGATAAAGAATTATAAGTCTGCAGCTGAGGATTCAAAAGAAGCTCAAATGGTGGCTTCCATTTCAAAGGCCCTGGCAAATTTACCTTTACCTCAATTGGAAGGGAGCAACAGCTGGGTAGTAGCACCTTCAAAAACAAAATCAGGTAAAGTGATTCTTGCCAATGATCCTCACATAGGTTTTGCACAGCCCTCTGTTTGGTACGAAGCTCATGTTAGCGTCCCTGGCTACGAAAAATATGGTTATCATATGGCCGGCATACCTTTCCCTGTATTGGGTCATGATAGAAATCTGGCCTATGGGGTTACCATGTTTGAAAATGATGATGTGGATTTTTATTATGAGGAAACAAACCCGGCAGACAGTACCCAATACAAAACCAAAGAAGGTTGGGAGAATTATGAAATTGTTTCGAGAATAATTAAGGTCAAAGATAGTACGGATGTAAACCTGAAATATAAGAAAACACATCACGGACCCATTTTGGACAGCATATCCAATAAAATTGAAGGTAACAGGCCTATTAGTATGTCCTGGATTTATACCAAAATGGAAAATAAGGTACTTGATGCACTTTATGAGATCAGCCATGCACGGAATATTCAAGAATTTCAGATGGCCTTACCCAAAATACATGCCCCGGGTCTAAACATGATGTACGGAGATAAAGAAGGTAATGTAGCCTGGTGGGCAACAGCAAAGTTATACCAGATGCCCGACAGTGCACAGACCAAGTTAATTATGGATGGCAGCAGCGGGGCCTACGAACCTACCAGGTTTCTGGAATTTAGTGAGAATCCTTCTGCAGTTAATCCGTCCTGGGACTATGTATACTCAGCCAATAACCAACCCGATTCTATAGCAGGGATGCTATATCCCGGTTACTATTTACCCGAAAACAGGGCTAAACGTATTGTAGAATTATTAGACGGAATTGATGATTGGGACAAAAATGCAATGATGATTATGATTACGGATGGCACCTCATCAGTAAATGTTGAAATTTTAAGGAATCTTACCAAACGCGTCAATGTTAGGGAGTTGAGTGAGGATGATATAAATTTATTGGATAAGCTACGTGCCTGGGATGGAGATTCTCATTTAAAGAGTATTGAAGCCACAATATTTCACAGATGGGTATACTTCTTTTTAAGTAATACTTTTGAAGATGAACTTGGTCCGGAACTCTTTCAACAATTTTTAACGACTCATTTTCACAAACGTCTTATAGCTCCTATGGCTCTTAAAAAAGAATCGGTTTGGTGGGATAATACTCTTACCGAAGAGACAATAGAAAATAAGAAAGATATTGTTCTGGCTTCCTTTAAAATGGCCCTGGAGTCCTTAAAAGCCGAGTTTGGAGAAAGCAGTTCACAATGGACCTGGGATAAAGTGCATACGCTGGAACACGGGCATCCTATTGGACAGGTAGACATGTTCCGTTCTTTTTTTAACGTGGGTCCCTTTCCTGTAGGCGGTACCAGGGAGGTTATAAATAATATGTTCTTTCCATATACTGCAGATGGCCAGAATAAGGTAAGTTCAGGGCCATCAACCAGACGTATAGTCGACTTTTCGGATATAGAGAATAGTGTAAGTATCTTGCCCACCGGACAATCAGGAAACCCCTTTAGCCCGCATTATAAGGATCAGGCAGAATTATTTGTCCAGGGCAAATTCAGGAAGATGATGATGAATAAGGAGGAAATCATGACTAAGTCAACATCTTTACTAAAGTTTTTTCATAAAGGAAACTAAACCTTCAATATTTTACCAACCGAATTATTCTTTGTCTGCAGTCTTTTTGCGGTGAAGAATAGTATCTATGTTCTTACTGAAAAGTTGATTATTAGTACAGAGACAAAAGCATGCTTTCAAAAGTTTATGGTAGTGCCGTTTTTGGAGTAGAAGCAACCACCATAGCTGTTGAAGTAAATGTCGATAGGGGTATTGGTTACCATTTGGTAGGCTTGCCCGACAATGCTATCAGGGAAAGCAATTACAGAATTGCAGCCGCTTTACTCAACAATGGGTATAAAATTCCGGGGAAGAAAATCACCATCAATATGGCCCCTGCAGATTTAAGAAAAGAGGGCTCGGCTTATGATCTCACCCTGGCCCTTGGTATTCTTTCAGCTTCGGGCCAGATTATCGCTGAGGAATTAGAGCGATATATCATTATGGGTGAAGTTTCACTGGATGGCAGTCTGCAGCCCATTAAAGGAGCACTGCCTATTTCTCTTAAGGCCAGGGAAGAAGGTTTTAAAGGGTTTATTTTGCCTAAGGTAAACTCCCGTGAGGCCGCTATAGTGGAAGGGCTGGAAGTATTTGGTGTTGAAAAAATAGCTGAAGTTATTGCTTTTTTTGATAAAGGAGATCCTCTTGAACAGACCCATGTAGATATCAGGGCAGAGTTTTATAAAAACCTGGATTTTCCTGAACACGACTTCTCTGATGTTAAAGGACAGGAGAGTATAAAACGTTGTATGGAAATTGCAGCGGCCGGGGGTCATAATATTATTTTGATTGGTCCACCGGGAGCGGGAAAAACGATGCTGGCTAAGCGATTACCTTCTATTCTGCCCCCTATGACCTTGCAGGAAGCACTGGAAACCACAAAAATCCATAGTGTGGTAGGTAAGGTTAAAAACATGGGATTGATATGTCAACGCCCTTTCAGAAGCCCGCATCATACTATTTCGGACGTTGCGCTCGTCGGGGGTGGAGCCTATCCGCAACCGGGAGAAATATCACTTTCCCATAACGGAGTGTTGTTTCTGGATGAATTGCCTGAGTTTAAAAGGGGAGTACTTGAGGTAATGCGGCAACCTTTGGAAGATAGGGAAGTGACCATTTCCAGGGCACGTTTTACGGTTACCTATCCCAGCAGTTTTATGCTGGTAGCGAGCATGAACCCCAGTCCGGGAGGCTATTTTAACGATCCTGATTCACCTGTTACGTCTTCCCCGGCTGAAATGCAGCGGTATTTAGGCAAGATATCAGGGCCTTTGTTAGACAGGATTGATATCCATATAGAAGTAACCCCCGTTCCTTTTGAAAAACTTTCAGACGAGCGCAAAGGGGAGGGGAGTATTGCTATTCGAAAACGCGTAACTGAAGCAAGGGAGATACAGACATTGCGATTTGAGGGTATGGAAACCGTTCACTACAATGCGCAAATGAATACAAAACAAATACGGGAATTCTGCAAACTGGACGATGCTTCCCTGTCGCTACTTAAGACGGCTATGGAGCGACTTAACCTCTCTGCCCGGGCCTATGACCGGATCCTGAAAGTAGCCAGGACCATTGCCGATTTAGAAAAAACCACAAAGATTGATGGAAACCATATTAGTGAGGCTATTCAGTACAGAAGTTTGGATAGGGAAGGTTGGTTGGGATAGTGGAATTACGAGGGACGAGGAACGAAGTTGTTAGTTGGAGATACGCTGGCGCGAGCGTCATCATCAATTATGAGTAGAAAATACAAATTCAAAAATCCAACTGCAGCCTATTTTGTAAGCTTTGCAACGGTTTATTGGATAGATGTATTTACCAGGCAAGTCTATTTTTCAATTTTAGAGGAAAGCATTACATATTGTCGCAAAGAAAAAGGCATGGAGGTGTTTGCATATTGTTTCATGCCTAGTCATGTTCATATGATCTTTCGATCTGATAATGAGGACCCTTCGGGATTGCTAAGGGATTTTAAAGGGTTTACCGGCAGAAAAATCATAAAAGCCATACAAGAAAACGTACAAGAAAGTAGAAAGGATTGGTTACTGAGGATGATGGAACGTGCAGGTTTTAAAAATAGCAATGTAAATAAAAGACAGTTTTGGCAGCAGCACAATAAACCGATAGAAGTTTGGAGCAATAAGGTTTTAAAACAGAAGATTGAATATATACATAACAATCCTGTAGAACAAGGTTTCGTTACTGACCCCGTCGATTGGAAATACAGCAGTGCAAGAAACTATTCAGATGATGAAACTGTACTCAAAATAGATAATAAAGGGATGCACTTGGGCATGATGGATCTTTGAAAGATCAAACTCAGCAACCAGCATTTTGGTCACGAGCGTGACGCTCGCGCCAGCGAGGGGATAACCACTTAGCTCGTACCTCAAACCTCTAACCTCTAACTTCATTCATAAGCCATTCGATACCGGAGTTTGGACAGGGGGGTGGATGAGTTAGCCTGACGTTTAGGCTCGCGCCACCAGGGGCTACCCTGGGCATGATGCTCGCGCTAACCTGGGAGAAAGCGTAGCAAAGAAGGAGTCTTATTCGTTTTCAGCCTGCAATTCCCTGTCAATTATTGCAATGATTTTATAACACTGTACCTTCATTTCTTTGAATCGCCAATTCATGTTGTCAAACTGCATACGTGTCATTGCAAAACCATTCTTTTGAATCCGGTCCTTCAGTAAAGCCTCATAATCCGCTCTCGAAAGCGTTCTATTCTTGTACGACGGTCCTATACTATCCGAATAGATCATTATATTAAAAATTGCGTTCAGGTCCAAAATTCTATACTGAGGCTTGTACATCATAGTTTCGGAGTCAAACCTGACATGCAACTCTACATTCTTTAGTTTGTTATAAAGAGCCTGAAGATCCAAGAGTCCGTTTTTAATGGAATCACTGGAGATCAGCGCCAGGTTCCCGGAATTGACAAGTTCCTGAAAGGTGTTGTCTTGTTGGGTGAATCGCTGCCAGCCATAAACATTGACGGCATGGAACGTAAAATCCCTTAAATCCGTGAGGGGCTTCCCTTCATAATGTTCCAGTACCTTGGTGGCCGATTTAATTTTGGAATTCCGACCAGCAATATAATTGTCCAGTTCGGCGATGTTTAACTCAAGGTCTGTTTTTAAGTTTTTCAGATAGTGAATTTCCACCGCACGTTGCTTTCGGGCTTCATTATAATTGTTGATCTGAAGGGCAATCAGGATCCCGATCACTACCAGCACAATTTCGCCGATGGCATATTTAAGGTACTT
>NZ_CAMYIP010000149.1 GCF_947258525.1 uncultured Eudoraea sp. | reverse complement strand
GTAGAAGTAAGAACTGATGATACCATTTATCTGGTAAAAGTCAGCAAACGATTAGTAGCTGCAATGGAAGACCATGCTGATGAAGAACCAGATGATGATAATCTTGATGAACAGGATGATCATGATTTCGATGAGAATCCGGAAAATGAGGATTCTGAAGATTAGGCTGGTCTAATAGGGGTAAATCATAGGAAAGACCATGTAAATTTGGAAATATGAATATTTAATAAAAATTAGAGATTTTCTTAGCAATAACCCATATCCCCGCTAGAGGAACCTTTCTTTTCAATTATTCCGGGTATTCAATTCTGAGATGGTAGATATTGGTTAATTTGTGCTTTAATACCTTCTTAATCATTTGGATCTCTTTAAAGGTAATATTGGCATTCAAAAATTGATTCGCATTCATTTGCCCGGTTACGATCTTCTCCACAAATTCATCAATAATCTGATAGGTTGGGTTATTTAAACTTTTGGAGGCAGCTTCCACAGAATCGGCCATCATTAAAATGGCGGTCTCTTTAGAAAATGGTATAGGACCCGGGTACCTGAAATCGGATTCCTTAAAAGGATCATCTAATTCTTGCTGTTTCTTATAGAAATAGTATACCAGGTTCGTACCGTGATGCGTTCTGATGAAATCGACAACCCTGTCGGGTAAATTAAATTTTCTTGCAAGTTCTATTCCCTCTATGACATGATTTATAATTATTCTGGCACTTTCTTTAGGGTCCAGATCGTCATGCGGATTTATACTGGTTACCTGGTTTTCAGTAAAATAAGTAGGATTGTTCATTTTCCCAATATCATGATACAAGGCCCCTACTCTAACTAACATGGCATTTGCCCCGATTTCATTTGCAGAAGCTTCGGCCAGATTAGCTACCTGAAGAGAATGATGAAAAGTTCCCGGCGCTTTATTTGCTAACTCCTTCAGTAATTTAGAATTTGTGTCTGATAATTCCAGTAAAGAAACATCTGATACCATACCAAACATTTTTTCATAAATATAGATAAGAGGTTGAGCAAACAAGGTGATCATACCATTCAAAAAGAAAAATCCAAATATATACCAGTTTACATTGTCCAGGTTGCCTTCGTGAATGATATGAAACGCAAAATAACCTATGATGTATATAAGCGTAATCTGCCCTACAGAAATAAATAAATTAGCCCTTTTATAGAGTTCAGACACCGTTAAAATGGTAACAATCCCGGCTATAATCTGAAGAAAAATATATTCAAAGCTATTTGGAACTACAAAACCGAGAATAAGTACGGTTAAGACATGTACAAAAAGACCTAATCTGGCATCAAAAAATGTTTTCAGAATTAACGGCATTATACACAATGGCACCACAAAAACATAAGCCTCATTGTATTTTACCACAAGTGTAGTTATAAATACCATGAGTAAAATATTAAAGAAAATAAAGGTCACCCTTACATTGTTCCTAAATACTTCGGGCCTGTATTTTTTGAGAAATAAAAACAGCATAATAAGCACCAGGGCTACTAAAATAGTGTACCCAAAAAGGATAAAGTAGAAGTTGTTCTCCGTCCATAATTCTGATTCATATTCTGCTTTTAAGGACTCCAGTATCTTTAAATTCTCAGATTCTACAACTTCTCCGCGCGCGATAATTAGTTTTCCCTCGTCCACGTTGCCCCTTGTTAGAGAGACCTCAGAAATAGCTACTTCCAGTTCTCTTTTAGTGAGTTCCTCATCATATGAAACATTTGGTTGCACTACCTCAATAAAAAGTGCTTTAAAGTCAGTTTCATAGCGTCCAAGCCTCTTAGAATTAAGCATCCTACTAATTGAATCATCCAAACTGCCCATTCTGTATATGGCCTCTGGTTGCATCAGCCTTGCTTCACCCTCTTTAATTAAATATAGATTGTTTTTTGAAGTCAGCTCATCCGCCTTAGTCAAGACTCCGTGGGCATATATGGTATCCAGAAAATCTTTCCCCACCTTTTCTAAAATACGCCTGGATCGGTTGCTAAATTTTTCAGTGCTGAAAACAACAGGAAACTTGTCTGTAAAAATCTGGTAGGCTTCGGTAGCAGCTCCTTCATCGTAATTATAGTAATCTATCTGACCACTTTCTATGGCATTTTTCTCTTCGGCTATTTCATCGGCTGTTTTCTTAATGGAAAAGTCAAAGGGGGCATAAAGATTTTCGTACTGCCATGGTTTACCCTTCTGAAATTCATATTTGAACTTACCCCCTCTTGGAAAGAAAAATACAATACAGGCTATGGTAACCACATATAGAATATACTTGTAAATAAGTGATTGATTTTTATAAACGCCGTCTAAGGTTTTCCCCATAGTAGAAAGTATCTTCGTCAAAAATAGAAAATAATAGCATTACCGATTGCCTTTTAGGGACTAAACACAATTCATTGCACTTTAATTTATTAATTTCGCGTAGTTAATAGATATTCATATGAAAGAGGTAGTTATCGTATCTGTAGCCAGAACACCCATTGGTAGTTTTATGGGTTCTTTATCAACAATTTCGGCTCCAAAGTTAGGAGCTATAGCTATAAAAGGTGCCATGGATAAAATTAACCTGAGCCCTGATGAAATTGATGAAGTACTCATGGGCAACGTGGTACAGGCCGGAACCGGACAAGCACCTGCACGACAGGCCGCAATATTTGCCGGTATTCCCGACTCAGTGCCGTGTACTACCGTAAATAAAGTCTGTGCATCCGGAATGAAGGCCGTTATGCAAGCAGCACAGTCTATTGCACTGGGTGACACTTCAGTTGTTATTGCAGGAGGTATGGAGAATATGAGCCTTATTCCGCACTACATTCATATGAGAACGGGTCAAAAGTTTGGTCCTTCAACACTGGTAGATGGTATGCAAAAAGATGGTTTGGTTGATGTTTATGACCAAAATGCCATGGGTGTATGTGCCGATGCCTGCGCTATTGAATACAATTTTAGCAGGGAGGATCAGGACAATTTTGCTATTCAATCATATAGTCGATCGGCCGAGGCCTGGAAATCGGGAAAATTTTCAAATGAAGTAGTCCCCGTAGAAGTACCCCAGCGACGGGGAGAACCAATTATGGTGAATGAAGATGAAGAATTTAAAAATGTAAAACTAGATAAAATCCCTGCATTGCGCCCGGCCTTTACCAAAGACGGAACGGTTACCGCCGCTAATGCATCTACAATAAATGACGGAGCTGCAGCTCTGGTATTGATGAGTGCAGAAAAGGCAAAAGAAATGGGTTTAAAGCCCCTTGCAAGCATAAAAAGTTATGCCGATGCGGCCCAGGAACCAAAGTGGTTTACAACTGCACCGGCCAAGGCACTGCCCAAAGCAATTGCCAGAGCCGGCATAAAAATAGAGGAAGTAGATTATTTTGAGTTCAATGAGGCATTTGCCGTAGTTGGCCTGGCCAATATGAAACTTTTGAAACTCAAGGATAAGAATGTAAATGTAAACGGAGGCGCGGTATCCCTTGGACATCCTCTGGGTTGTTCCGGGGCCAGGATAATGATTACCCTTTTAAGTGTTTTAGAGCAAAATAACGGTAAAATAGGCGCTGCCGCCATATGTAATGGTGGTGGTGGAGCTTCGGCCATTATATTGGAAAGAAATTAATATTGCTGCAAAGGCAACCCATGCATCACGGTATTTGTCATCTTAGTATAGTACCTGTAAGAATTCTTGCGGAAGATGCGAGCGAGATGGTAACCCAACTTCTCTACGGCGATCATTTTAAGATTCTGGAAAAAAGAAAATACTGGAGTAAAATTCGTGATGACTTTGATGGTTGTGAAGGATGGGTTCGTAATAACCAATTTATTCCTATACAGAAACAAGATTCTAAAAACCTTAAAAATACCGGGGATACCAAATTCTCTGCTGATCTGGTATCTTATGTAAGTGATGGCAATACTGCTCTAATACCAATTGTTCTGGGTTCGGCTGTTAAGAATTCAGATTTTCTTGGTCACCAATTTGAAGGGACTTTGGTAGACTCAAATAAGGGTAAATCAAATCTGATTATTACTGCGCTTCACTACCTAAATTCACCCTATTTGTGGGGCGGAAAAACCCCTTTTGGAATAGATGGTTCCGGCTTAACACAAATGGTTTACAAAATAAATGGCCACAAACTATTAAGAAGGGCTGAAGAGCAGGCAACACAAGGCGAGGCATTAAGTTTTATTGAGGAAAGTGAACCGGGAGACCTTGCTTTTTTTGATAACAAGGAAGGCCAGATAAATCATGTAGGACTAATTATGCATGATAATTTTATAATCCACGTTAACGGAAAAGTAAGAATTGACAGACTGGACCATACGGGTATATTCAATACCGAGCAAAGGAGTTACACTCATAAATTAAGGGTGATAAAAAAGATTGTATAAAAAAACCCCGGTAAACAAGTTACCAGGGTTTTCTCGAAGAGTATTTGAATCTTGGTTATTCCCCAAGTAACTTTTTAATTCTCATGAAGTTTTCAGTATCTCCCAAAGCCCCATAAATATTCTTTAATTGTGTAAGCACTCCAGGGTTGTCTGGTTTCAATTTTAGTGCATCTTCCAAAATAACAGCGCCGTCTCTGAACAGATCATCTTTCTTCTGCTTTAATTCTTCGTAACGAGCTATATCGGCTTTGGAATTTCCTAAACTGTTCATTTCGTCAATCAGGCCATTTCCTTCATCTACATAAGTAGTTGATAGATTCAATTGAGCATTAACATAATTGGGATCAATCTCCAATGCCTTTTTATATGCCGCACGGGCTCCCTCTATATCTCCTTGTTCCATGTTAATTACACCTATGTTATACTGCAAATCTGCATTATCCGGGGCCATTTGAGATGCTTCCGCCATAAGGGTTTTAAATTTATCCTTATCTCCCAATTTGTAATGCAAATTGGCTTCATTCAAGAGTAAGTTTACATCATTAGGGTCACTCGCTCTGGCATCTGCAAATGCCTGAAGCGCTTTGTCGTCCTGACCTAGTTGAGAATAAATCAAAGCCATATTTTTAACAATTTCTGCTTTCTTAGAGGGAGATTTCTCATCTTGGGGGTCTTTGTACGCTCCGGATTTTACCATTAAATCCCTTTGTGTCTTTTCCATTGTCTCTTCAACGCCGGTTGCTACATTTGTAGCTTTGTAGATTACACCACTACCGTCATATTGGATATCCTTTAATTCCTCGTAATAAGCAAGAGCTTCTTCATAGTGACCTCCATTTACAGCACTACTTGCTGCATAATACAGATAAATAGTGTCTTTGGGACTTATCGAATAACTTAAATAGAGTTTTTCTGCGGCTCTCATAAATTCCTTTTTACTGTTGTCTTCAACAGCAGAATTCACTAAATCTGCAGTAATAGCGGCCATACGCTGATTTGTTTCATCAGAATACTTTCCTTTACTATCTTCAATACTTAGTACCTTGTTAAATGCGTCAATTGCTTCGGTGAAAGCATCATTATTCCCCTTGTTGGCAAGATCTGCATAAGTTTTGCCTCTAAGAAAGAAATACTGAGCCTGTATTTTTTCATCTGTTCCGCTGATCATTCCCTGTATCCCATCTAAAGATGATTTGGCAGATGCGGTATCACCAGATTTTAATGCTTTATCAGCTGCTTTTAGTTCTGCTTTCTGTGAAAATCCGGCCAGTGCAAAGCACATGAATGCCAGAATTAAAAGTTTAGTCTTCATTTTTGATATCAATTTACTTATTAGTGTTTATTAATTATTCTTTATCGTTTTCGGTAGTATCCATATCAAGAGCCGTGCCATCTTCCGTTTTCACCTCAATATCCATGATATCTACCTCCTCCAGATTGTCTTCATCCTTCATTACCTTTGCGACGGCTGCTATGGAATCATTTTCTTTCAGGTTTATCAACTTAACACCCTGTGTAGCCCTGCCCATAGTACGGAGGTCGTCAACACTCATCCTTATTGCTATTCCTGATTTATTTATGATCATTAAATCATCGGAATCTGAAACATTTTTAATGGCCACAAGACCTCCGGTTTTATCGGTTATGGAGATCGTCTTTACGCCTTTACCACCCCTGTTGGTAATCCTGTAGTCATCAATATTCGACCTTTTTCCATATCCGTTTTCTGAAACCACCAATATTTCATCATCAAAATTATGTACAGAAACCATGCCTATGACTTCATCATTTTCATCTGCCAATCTTATCCCTCTCACACCGGATGCATTACGCCCCATTGGCCTGGTCTTGCTTTCTTCGAACCTTATTGCCTTCCCGGATTTAAGACCCAATAAAATCTGACTTGTACCGGTTGTTAATTTTGCCTCTAACAATTCATCATCTTCTCTTATATTAATGGCAATAATTCCATTTTGCCGAGGTCTGGAATACTGTTCCAAAGAGGTTTTTTTAACCGTGCCTTTTTTGGTTGCCATAATAACATAATGGCCATTCACATATTCTTCATCTTTCAGATCTCTGGTGCAAATAAACGCTTTTACCTTATCATCCTGTTCAATGTTTATAAGGTTTTGAATGGCTCTTCCTTTTGAAGTTCTGCTTCCTTCGGGAATTTCATAAACCCGCATCCAAAAACACTTCCCCTTCTGGGTAAAGAACAACATATATTGATGGTTTGTACCCACAAAAAGATGTTCCAGGAAATCCTCAGTCCTGGTAGATGAAGCTTTTTGCCCTACTCCTCCCCTGTGCTGAGTTTTGTATTCACTCAAAGGGGTCCTTTTAATATACCCCGCATGAGATATGGTAATGACCACCTGTTCATCAGGTATCATATCCTCTATACTCAAGTCACCACCGGCAAAATTTATTTCTGATCTTCTTGGGTCCCCATAACGTTCTTTTACATCAAGAAGTTCATCTTTTATGATCTGCATTCTGCGATCCTTATTAGCCAGAATATCCTTTAAATCGGCAATTGTCTCTATTATCTCATCGTATTCTGAGCGCAATTTATCCTGTTCAAGTCCCGTGAGCTGGCGAAGCCTCATCTCTACAATGGCCTTGGACTGAATTTCCGACAATTTAAATCTTTCCATCAGGCTTTCCCTGGCCTCATCAGGATTGCAAGACGCTCTTATGATGGCAATTACCTCATCTATATTATCAGATGCAATAATGAGTCCTTCTAATATATGAGCCCGGTCTTCGGCTTTTTTCAGCTCAAATGTTGTACGTCTTACTACAACTTCATGCCGATGCTCAACAAAATAATGAATGATCTCCTTTACATTAAGCAATTTTGGCCTTCCATTGACCAGTGCAATATTATTAACGCTAAAGGATGACTGTAGTGCTGAATATTTGTATAATGTATTAAGGACAATGTTAGGTATGGCATCCCTTTTTAGAATATATACAATGCGCATTCCCTTTCTGTCTGACTCATCCCTGATTGATGCTATTCCATCAATCTTTTTATCGTTGATCAAATCTGCAGTCTTCTTTATCATGTCTGCCTTATTGACCTGATATGGAATCTCTGTAACAATTATACATTCCCTGCCCTGAACTTCTTCAAAAGTCGCTTTTGCCCTCATTACAACTCTGCCACGTCCTGTGTGAAAAGCTTCCTTTACACCATCGTATCCATATATTATACCACCGGTTGGAAAATCCGGAGCTTTTATGTGTGTAATTAGTTCATCAATCTCAATGTCTTTATTGTCAATATAAGCAATCGTTCCATCTACTACCTCTGAAAGGTTGTGGGGAGGCATGTTAGTAGCCATCCCTACGGCAATACCTGAAGCACCATTAATCAATAAGTTCGGTATCCGGGTAGGCAGAACTGTCGGCTCTTTCAGGGAGTCGTCAAAATTTAGTTGGTGATCTACCGTATCTTTATCAATATCTGCCAGCATTTCATCGGCAATCTTGCGCATTCGAGCCTCCGTATATCTCATTGCCGCAGGGCTATCGCCATCTACAGAGCCAAAATTACCCTGACCGTCAATCAGCATGTACCTCAGACTCCATTCCTGAGCCATCCTCACCATACTGTCATAAACAGATGTATCTCCATGTGGGTGATACTTTCCCAAAACTTCCCCGACAATCCTAGCGGATTTCTTGTGTGAACTTGAAGAACGAACACCTAAATCGTGCATTCCATATAAAACTCTCCTGTGAACCGGCTTTAAACCATCCCTGACATCGGGAAGGGCACGTGACACAATGACCGACATTGAGTAGTCAATGTAGGCTGATTTCATTTCATCTTCAATGTTGATAGGGATCAATTTTTCTCCTTCAGCC
>NZ_CAMYIP010000148.1 GCF_947258525.1 uncultured Eudoraea sp. | reverse complement strand
ATATATATATATATCCATTTTGATATGTCATCACCGCCTTTTTATCGACTCTGAAATGCAATTGTTCACCAGAATTTGACTTGATATGATAATCACGGCCCAAACTAATGTCATAAATTTCCCCATTGATTGTAATTTCATAATTCGAAGTGTTTTGCCCAAAAGCGTGGCATGGCAGAAGCGCTATCATTGCTAAGAAAATTATGATTTTATTCATTTTTTCTCCTTTTCCTATCAATATTCCAGTCATAAATATAATTCATTATCAATAATTCTGTGATGTAATGTTGAATCATATATCGGCATTTACAAGTAAATTCTTAAGGATAGGTAAAGTTGAAAGCCGGTGAATCGCTCCTAAGCGGATGAGTCGAAAAATGCAGGTTTGTAACAATAAAGGATCAAAATGATGAAAATTAGAGAAGGAATAAAAATGGGGTAATGAGTGTTTAAGTTGACTCAGGAAAGTAATAGAAATTTTGCTAAATAACAACTGGTTGGTGGGATAGATTATAAACTATATTGGTAATATCTTCTTTAGCAGGAATGTGTAATGCATCGTTCATTTTTTTTACCACTTCATTTACTTTCAGCCGAAGGAAACCTAAAGATAAATCCTTATTGAAAATATTAATTAGCAGATATTCAGATGCAATAACCTTATAGTGTACATTCACATTCTTTCCTTTATTGAACAAAAGAGAAAAATCTCCCTCTCCTATGATATCGGCCATGGCTTTTACAGCACCGAAATTGCCTGCTGCCAAGCAGGCTAATGAATAAATATCTGGACGTGTCTTGCCATCATCCAAACATGCAACGATATTACCAGCCATATCAATTAATAGGGTGCAACTTACTCCTTTAGCAATCAGGTTTTGCCTCAAAATATTATTTAACTGATGTAATTGCTTTTGATTTAACATAAAGCAAATGTCCTTCAATATACCACTTGATTTTAGTTTGATGTATGAGGCAACCAAATTATATCAAGGAAACTTCTATGTCTTGCCGCAATAATTCATTTGATAAATAATATTAGATACTTACAGAATGCAAAAGTTATACCATTATGCTTTGAAAATATTTTTCAAACAATTCAGGATGTTGAGTAAACGAAGATTCAGATTTAATGTAGAAACGTGCACAATTTTATACAGTTTGTCAGATAATTTATAATTAAATTAAATCAAGGATGTATAGAAACATGATATACATTATTGATTTCATGAGCCCGTTCCTAATTTTTAGCAAATCGAAAAGTTTAAATTTCGTGATTAATTGCACATTGAGTTTTTTTATGGACTTCTAAATCCAATCTGAAAAGAGCGTGCTTGTAATTAAAGAAATGAGAATGGATATGCAATTGATATGCGAATATGCAGCCAGGACTGTACAAAAACTAGCTTAATGTCGCTTAAACCAGCATTTATTTTTTTTAACTATTTGATTTAATTTATAATTTTTAAATTCCGGCCTTCGGGACCAAAAACATTATAAGGCGTAACCTTTGGGTTACGCCTTTTTTATTTAAATACAGATATAGTAGAATGCCAATACTTTGATTAAAATTCCAAATATATAAACAGAACGGATGTCCCCCTCACCCCAATAATGCCTCCGGTCGCGACTCCGAAAGCAAATCTAATTTAAGTTCTAACTAAAAATTTCCGATACTTATAATGGACTTACAAATTAACACCACAGGAGCTGTCACTATGCCCGGTATATACTTTGTAATCACAATCTTTGTTGGCATAACACTTTACCTATTGTTGTCCTTGATTAGGGAGCACAAACAAGACAAACAAAAATATGATTAACATTAACATGGAAATAAACAATAAAAATCTTCTTAAACACAAGCTTGATTACCTGGAATTATCCCTAAAAATAACAAAACTTCGTTATCGTGGAGAAGAGCCACCCATAGAACTAATCATGCAAGCCCATGAGGTTGGCTGTCTTGCTCATATTCCAGATGATGAATTAAATAATCTTTTATTCGATTTGGATATTCAGTAGTCGAAATGTTAAAATTGCTGCACATCGCCATTATCTGTTGGGTTATAATTCTCATCGCATGGCTTCTCTGGCAAGCATTGAAAATCTTGCGCTCAAAATGATTTCAGCATTAA
>NZ_CAMYIP010000147.1 GCF_947258525.1 uncultured Eudoraea sp. | reverse complement strand
CCGCACCACGCGTAATTCCTCCACCGTAAACACCAAGCTCTCCATAGCCAAAGTTGTCCATATTTAGGAGTATAATGTTGGGCTTTTTGTTTTCCTGTGCCTGCATCGGAATAGTAATTCCGAGAACAAGCAAGCAGGTTACTGCAAAACTTAGTAATTTTTGTGTTTTCATTTTACTTTGATTTATAACTATGAGACATTATGTTTTTTATTGTAAGGTGAACACTTTATACAAATGTTTACCAAGTTCAATTATAGTATAACACTAAAAGTAGTCGCAACAGCGCCTTCATACAATAAACTAAAGTAGAAGAAAAGTAGAGATACAGCTAAAGATACTATGGAAATTGTCTAATATGTCTTGTATGCGTAAAAGACAAACAAAGGAATTTCTGGAAAAGAACTATCCTCGAGGCACAGCCATGGGATTATTTCTTACACTTAATTTAGCTGTTGCAAAATACTCGAATATTGAGGGTTGTCAGGATACATCTCAACTAACCTGATCAATATGTTTTTTGCCTTTTTAGGGTCTCCATAATTCAAATAGTGATATGCTAAAGCATATAATACGCTTTCATTGTTATTATCAATTTTCAGCCCTTGAATGAGTATTTTTTCTGCATTAGTATGATCTAGTTTCTGATCGTATAGCAGGCTTAAATTATAATATACACGAATATTCTCTGGCATTTTTTCAGTTGCCATTTTTAATTGTTCAATCGCTTCATCCGTTCGTCCTAATTCTGCAAATAATAAAGCTAAAGAGTAGTAAGCAGGACCAAATTCTGGTTCTTGTTCAATTACGGTTGTAAAGGCTTCTTCGGCTTTCCTATAGTTTTGGTTTTGGTAGTATAAATTGGCTAGATTTAATCTCGCCTGGTTATTCAGAACATCTATTTCAAGAGCGCTTTCATAGCCCTCAATACCTTTTTGGATATCCCCTTTTTTTAGATAATAATTGGCTTTTTTAATACGTCCACCAACAAAATCTGAATTTGTATTCAAATGTGTAAAAAATTCCTTCTTTACTTTTTGATAGACTTCTTTGTATTTTTCAGGAACCTGACTTTCCCCGAGACCACTTAAGCCATAAAATGCCTTTATTCTAATACTTCGTTTAGGGTCATTTAAAAGTGGTAAAAAGGAGCTCACATAATCTGTATTATTTATTTCGCTTAACACATCTACACTTGCCCCTCGAACTAAAGGCGATTCATCATTTAACAAAGCAAGATATTGCTCAATTAAGTTTACGGTATTATAATGAGATAAGGCTCTTGCAGCTGATGCTCTCGCAATTTCAGGTTCCGTTTTATCATTCATTAATTCAATTAATCCAATATACGCATTCGGCTCTCCGGTAATTCCCGGAGCCAATTTTTCTGAAAAATGAATAGAATCAACTTCACCATATTGTTTTTTAAATTCTGACCAGGCCCATTTATCATCTTTATCTTCATGACATCCTGTACATGCGTTAGGTGACCCATATTTTAGACTTAGATCTGGTCGTGGCACCCTAAAACTATGGTCTCTTCTAAAGTCATTACCCATATAATACTTACCAGTCATATGGCAATTAATGCATTGCGCTCCTTCTGTATTCATTTCATGAAAATGATGTTCTTTAGTATCATATTGCTCTGGAAGATGGCATTGAGCACATAATTTGTTGCCTTCAAATCTCAATTTAAGGGAATGTGAATTATGGCAATTATAACAGGTTACATTGTTTTGATACATTTTACTCTGAACAAAAGAACCATATACATAAACCTCATCTAATATCTGGCCATCTGGATGATATAGTCGTTCAGTCAATAATTGAGGATAGTAATGATCTAACATCGTGCCTTCAAAATTAAATGATTCTGAAAATTGTTCTCTTCGCATATGGCAGCGAGCACATTGATCTACCAACTCTTTTGGTTTTGTATTTAATGTCATTTGGAATGTTCCAGTATCAGAATAATCATCTTCCAATCTGTTTACATCTTCAACATGCTGTTTTCCCGGACCGTGGCAGGCTTCACAATTAACATTAATTATGGCATACTTTGTGTCATAACTATGTGTTTTGAAATCGTAATTTTTTCTAACATTGGTAGAATGGCAATCTGAACACATCGTATTCCAGTTTAATCCACCTCT
>NZ_CAMYIP010000146.1 GCF_947258525.1 uncultured Eudoraea sp. | reverse complement strand
CGCGGCGGCGAGCAGCCGGCCGAGGCCACTCCGCCCCAGGGCGCGCCGAATTTGCGCCAATATGGACTATTCCAATCCCACTTCTTCCTTTAAGAAAAGCCTGAGATCCATAAACGCGGCTTTAGACTCCGGGGCGTCTGGTATTAAGCCGTAATCCGCATGGGAGAATCCTTCCAAAAGGACCAGTTCGGTCCTAACGCCATTATCTTTCAAGATTCTTTGCATTCTGGAGGTATTGCTTTGAAACATGTCTCGAGTGCCCGTAAGAAGGAATGTCGGGGGGAAATTGGAAACATTTCCATAAACAGGTGATAAATAGGGATCTTTAAGGTCTTTTCCATCGGCATAGAGCAGCGCACTTTGCTCAAGGAACCCTTCGTAAGTAATCAATACATGGTCTATACCTTCCATGATATAGTAACTATCACCAGTCTTGGTGAGGTCAGACCACGGTGTCCCGGCAAAGATGGCCTCGGGCAGTCGGATATTCTCATTTTTTAGTCTTAAGGTTGTCGAAAGCGTCAATCCACCTCCTGCCGAAGTGCCCCCCAATATTAAATGATGGTTCGGAAAATCCTCCAACACCTTTTCGTAGACAGCTACAGCATCGTTCTGAGCAGCAGGAAAGGGGTAATCCGGAGGCATTCTATAATCCACTGAGATGACCGGCATTTGTACCCAATTTGCAATGAGGACAGCCTCAGATATGCCAGCTACTCCAGCATTCATGGTGTAGGCACCGCCATGAAGATGTATAAAGATCGCATCGTTGAATGCTTCATCGATGACTTGTGGTGTAACCATCCGGGTTAAAACACCGCTAATTTCTTTTTCCTCAACCGTTACTTGCATAGTCTCTATCAATTTCATGGCATTCCAAGCAGCGGCCGAATCTCTGCTATTTTGAAAGGCTTTCCATGCAGCAGCTCCCTGTGTCATTTCGGCATTCCGGCTACGGACCGGATCAGGCTGTTTTATTGCCTCGACAGATTTGTAAAAAACCTCACTTGCACCCGAAGGAGGTGGTAGTTCCCGCTTCTCTATGGTCCATGCGCCTGATTCCCTGGATGTACTGGTCTCAACTTCAGGACTATTAGTTTTAGGTGCTTGCTGGCATGATAAGAATAGGATCGTCAAAGCAAATGAAGTGATGTGAAATAATAGTCTCATGATTTAAGTGTTAGGCGTTTATACAACATAACTATTGGAGGTATAAAATTAAACATTATCAGAATAGTACTTCAGGGGGAGCACAGAAGTAGAGCGGAGCTCGATTATTAGGAATACCAAAGCCGTATTTCAATAGCACATTTTCCATACTTCCTGCAAACAAAGTTTTAAATATTATATATTGTAACTGTAAATACGCCATTGACGAAATTGCATTTGTGATTATTGAAATATTAATGCTAAAAAAACAGACTAAACATATCTAAAACCATAAAAATGAAAAAAGGAATTTTACTTGCCTGCCTCTTTTTGATAACGAACCTTTTCGCCCAAAACAGACTCGAACTTAAACCTGATAACACTAACATAAAGATCAACAAAGAGATTTACGGTCATTTTTCCGAACACCTGGGCACCTGTATTTATGAGGGTATTTATGTGGGCGAAGATTCGGATATTCCGAATATCGATGGATTTAGAAAGGATGTGGTAGAAGCTTTTAAAGAATTAAAAGTCCCTGTATTGAGATGGCCGGGAGGATGTTTTGCAGATACCTACCACTGGAAAGACGGTATAGGACCCAAAGAGGACCGCCCCTCAATAGTTAATGTGTTCTGGGGAGGAGTGACTGAGGATAACAGCTTTGGCACTCATGAATTTTTGAATTTTTGTGAATTAATAGGTACAGAACCTTATTTGAGTATCAATGTAGGTACGGGAACAGTCCAGGAAGCTGTTGATTGGGTAGACTATGTTACCTCGAGCAATAAGAGCCCAATGACGGATCTGCGCAAGGAAAACGGCCGTGAAGAACCCTGGGATGTCAAATACTGGGGTATTGGTAACGAAAACTGGGGCTGTGGTGGTGATATGGCGCCGGACTATTACGCCAATATTTTTAGAAATTACTCATCTTATATTCGTGGAGAAGATTTTCAAAAAGTGATTTGTGGCCCTTCCGGGAATGATACAAATTGGACCGAAACAATTCTCGAAGGATTGAAGGGCAAAAACCACCTCGCACAAGGGGTTTCATTGCATTACTATACGCTGCCGACAGGGGAATGGGCTAACAAAGGCTCCTCAACAGATTTTGGGGAAGACATGTGGTTTGCAACCATTCGTAATACCATGAAAATTAAAAATTACATTGAACAACATCTGGAAGTAATGGACAAATACGACCCCGAAGGAAAAATAAAGCTGATCGTTGATGAATGGGGTACGTGGTATGATAAATTGCCCGGCACCAGGGATGGGTTTCTGCAACAGCAAAACACACTGCGTGACGCTTTGGTTGCAGGCATCAACCTGAATATATTCAACAATAATGCCGACCGTATCAGTATGGCGAATATCGCGCAGATTGTAAACGTATTGCAATCGGTTATTCTGACCAACGGCCCTGAAATGGTCAAAACCCCTACCTACCACGTTTTTAACATGTACAACGTGCACCAGGATGCAAATCTTATACCAATCGATTTTGAAACCGAAAATTACGAATACAATGGGGATTCCATTCCGGCGTTGACAGCCTCGGCTTCAGAGAAAAACGGTATAACCAGTATTACCCTGACCAATGCAAACCCCAACAAGGCAATTGCTGTAAACCTCCAGTTCGGAAAGGATTTTAAATCGGCCGGCGGCAAAATAATCACAGCTAAAGAAATTACAGATTATAATGACTTTGGCAAAACCGAAAAAGTTTTTATTTCCGATTTTAAGATTGGAAAAATAAAAAATGGAACCCTAGAGATTGAAGTTCCGGCGCACTCAGTGATTTTAGTTCAGGTTAAATAGATTATGATTTGATGATTGCATTTTTATAAGAGACCAAAGACCTCATGGCTGCCGGAACACGATTTGTAAAACTTTTTAACAGCACTTAATTTAACGCTTAAAATAAGTTTATTTAGATAATCTATTCCGCTTTCTAGCTATGACACATATTCTTAAAAACAAAAACCTGGAAATTAAGATCGACCTTCCTTTGGAAAACTATAATTTTTCAAGATTTGACTGGACTGGAAAAATTGCAGATGTAAAATTTCAAAATATTCCATTGTCAACTTCTGAAAGGACGGATGATCAAAACGAGGATTCTTTTGGGAAAGGATTTTATAATGAATTTGGAATTGATGTGGCATTAGGATTTGACGAGACTGAAATAGGCGGGTGGTTTCACAAAATAGGAGTAGGATTATTAAAGAAAGAAGATAGTCAATACCTGTTTAGTAAAAACTACGAGGTTAAACCTGCCGAATTCAAAATTAATGTGGAATCTGATCGGATTTTGATCAAATGCAAATCAGAAGTCACCAATGGCTATGCGTATTTATTGCAAAAAGAGATTCAATTGGCTGAAAGTGGTTTTACACTTAAATATTATCTGCAAAACACGGGTGAAAAAGATATTAGTACCGATGAATATGTCCACAATTTTACTTCTATAAATAAAGATTTAATAGGGAACAACTATGTATTAGAATTTCCATTTCAACTTAAACCTGAATTATTTGATGAAACGGTAAACCCTGAATTAAAAGTAGCTATTGGGCAAAATGAAATTAAGTTTAAAGGCACGCCTGAGGAGCAATTCTTTTTTAGCAACCTTTCGGGTAATGAAAGTGTTGATGCCAGCTGGCAATTAATAAACCTTGAAAGCAAAATTGGGATAAGTGAATCCGGAAGTTTCCAAACTAATAAAGTGAATCTTTGGGGATGGAAACATGTTATTTGTCCGGAGTTGTTTTATGAAATAGATATTAAATCCGGCCAGTCGGTTGAATGGACCAGGAAATATAATATTTATAAAATAAAGTGAGCGCCCCGGAAATTTAGCGATTCTGGCATAACAGCTGATTTTTCCTTATATTTAGATATGAGATCTCAAATCAATTAATGAAGGAATTATGAAGAGGATTTTTGTTCTAATCGGTATTTTATTATCGTTACAGCTACATTCTAATACTAGTCTGAATGAAATTTCAGGAATTGTAACTATTGGAAACTCCCCAATACAAAACGTATGTGTCCAGGTTTTAAATAGTACCAAAGAAACTTTTACAGATGAAAAGGGTAAATATTTAATTACTGCCAAACCATCTGATGTATTGGCATTTGATTATGCCGGGATGCAAAGGGTAGAAGTAGTAGTGGAAGATGTTACTGCCAGATTGAACATTGAAATGAAAATGAACATAGAAGCGCTGAAGGAGGTTGTTGTGGGAGAAAATAACACCAGGAATCAGGATTATCTAAGATTGCAATATGGGATTGATAAAAGCATCCTGAGTACTGCTTTTGGTTATCTGGATGCCAAGAGCGTCGGCTATTCTATAAAATTAGTAGATGGAGATAATTTAAGCCCGGGAGCAGTAGATGTTATTACAGCATTAAAGGGAAGGGCAGCAGGTGTATACAGTCTTGGAGGAGAAATTTATATAAGGGGAGGTGGACCTCAATTACAAGGTAGAGCAATCCCGGCAATTTATGATCTGGATGGGATGGTCCTAAAAAAACTTCCTTTTATAACTGTAGAGAATATTGACCGGGTAGCAATAATATCAGGCTTAGCAGGCAGGGTTAGATACGGCAGTATTGCCAGAGGCGGGGTTGTAGTTATAAATACGATCAGTTCTCCTGTTAGACCGGATTCTGATTCTAATAAAAGTTTTGACAGGGCACGCCTTCGAAATAACATATATAATAATGATGCGATTGCTGAAGATCGCAGTAGGGCAACCAGTTATTTAAGGGATCTATATTCCTGCAAAGAAAAAGCTGCTGCACGTGAAGTATATCAAAAATATGTAACTAGATACGCAAAAGACCCATATTTTATTACAGACACCTATCTGTTTTTTCATGATACCGGCGATCAGGTCTTTGCAAATCAAATTTTGGAGGACAATATAGAAGTTGTGGAAAGTAATCCTGTCTATGCTAAAGCCATGGCCTTTGCTTTGGATTATGCTCAAGAGTACGCTAAGTCCAAAGAACTGTACAAAAAGATTTTTGTTTTAAGGCCTGAATATTTGCAATCCTACAGAGATATGGCAAATAGTTATTACGCACTTGGGAATTACAAAAATGCAGCCAACATGTATATCCGCTATCAATACTTAGTGAACGAAGGGATTTTTGCCAATGATAGTTCAGCGATCCAAAAGGTTATAGACGGAGAAATGAATAACCTGTTCGTAGTTCATGGCACCAGGTTTATGGCAGAATCGAATATAGTTGGACTTAAAAATTACACTAAAAACAAGGGCGAAACCAGGTTGTTTTTTGAATGGAATGACAGTGAGGCTGAATTTGATTTGGAATTTGTTAATCCTCAAAGAAATAATTTTATCTGGGAGCATTCCCTGGAGAATGCGGCCGAACGAATTAAAGATGAAAAAACTTTGGGGTATTCCTCTGAAGAATTCTTTGTTGATGGGTCTCTGCCCGGAAAATGGCAGATAAACGTTAAGTATAAAGGGAATAAAAAATTATCACCTGTATATATGAAATTAACCAAAATCACGAACTATAATACACCGGCTCAAAAAATAGACGTTTCCGTATTTCGTTTAGCTATGAAAAATGTAAAACAGAAATTAACCGATTTCAATAACGTGGTTTCCTTCTCTGCTAATTAACAGGCTTTTTACTTCCCTTGATTTTATAACCCACTGCAAGCTTGCCATCTAGAAGAGAAAAAGACCCATTATTACCATACCCCAAACTAGAGCGATTTGTTGAGGCACCAAATGTGATATTGGTATAAAAACGTTCCCATTTATAACCAAAAAGCGCAAAGGCTTTTATTTTGTAAATCATGGGATTCTTGGGGTTATAGGATACCGCCTCTGCTTCAGCATTTTTGATGGTTAGTCCAATACCTGCCCGAGCACTTAATCCAAAATAAAAGTTTGAAGGAAGTTTAATAAGACTAACCAAACCGCCCATAACACCTATTCCATAATTTGTGAAATCAATAATTCTTGCCTGTTCATTAAAAAAAGGATATAATTCCAGGGGCACCAGCGAATTATCCGCGTTGATTTGATTATATACCATAAACCCTCCCAATCCAAAAGAAAATGTGCTTTGCTTTTGATCACTAAGGCCGGATCTCAGTAAGTTTATTGAATATTCATCTGATTTAAACAGGTATAGATAGTCAATACCAAAGGCTATAGATTTGACATCATCTCTGAAAATGCTGGTAGCATTTATGGAATTTTCAATATTAAATCCCTTATATCGTTGAAGATAAAAATCGATGACATTATTTTTTGCTATAAATCCGCCCCGTAAGTCAAATCTATCCGTCCTTTCAGTACTCTTGTCTTTCAAATTAAATGCGATATCCAGTATTAGCTTTCGGGTAGCAACTCCGACACCAATACCAAACAAGTTATTGGGGACATAGGAAAGGCGGGCATTGTCATTTGACAACCTGAATCCTTGGCCTTTTACATTCCCTAAAAGTCTCACTGACCAGTTTCTCAGATCACGATCAATAAGCAATGATTCTACAGGGTTTCTTGTCTTGGTTGAATCATTGATATCTATGTCTTGTGACCAGCAAAGCGACCCTATCAGGGAAAAAAACAAAAATAGCAGTTTTCCTTTGGTAAAAAAGCGAACTGCCATTTTACTTTGATAGTTGAAATGTGCTACATTCCCAAAGGAATTATTATATTTTGCCATGCTAATACATTGCATTTTACAATTCAGGATAATATGCCCTTTTGAAGGCGCATAAAGTTACTTAAATTAGCGGGGATATTTTAGTGAACTCAAACATTCAAAGGATGTTGTTAGGAATCAATTTGTTAGGATGTAAATGCTTAAAAAGTTAAATGAAAATTGACAAAATTGGATTAGGGGGAGGATGTCACTGGTGCACAGAAGCGGTGTTTCAAAACCTGCATGGAGTTGTAAATGTAGAACAGGGCTGGATTTCTGCTTCAGGGGCGGTGGAATTTAGTGAAGCAGTGCTGTTAGATTTCAACCCTGAGAAGATTCCTTTAAAAGTTTTAATAGAAGCACATCTTCATACCCACAAATGCACTTCCAATCATTCTATGCGTTCAAAATACCGTTCTGCTGTTTATGCCTTTAGTTCTAGGCAACAACTAGAATCTGAGCAGATCTTAAAACTGCTTCAAAAGCAGTTTGAGGATAAATTAATCACGAAGGTATATGGGTTTGAAGAGTTTAAAATGTCTGCGGAGCAGTATCAAAATTACTATCAGAAAAATCCGGAAAAACCTTTTTGTAAAACCTATATAGACCCCAAATTAAATCTGCTTCCTAGAAGATTTCCAAAGCATGTTTTAAAACCTACTCAGACATCAATAAAAAGAAGGGAAGAACAAAACACTAAAAAATAAAAAGGAGCTTCTGATGTCGTATTAAAAATACTTATTTTTGTGCCCCTGATAATTTTTTCAACAGAAATATTTGGCCTCATAGTTCAACGGATAGAATAGAAGTTTCCTAAACTTTAGATCCAGGTTCGATTCCTGGTGAGGCTACGGATAAGCACATTAGGCCTTTATTTTTGATCGACCGAGAGAAACTTGTTTCATTGAGGTGCGGTCCAAAAATAAAACCAGCTGCATAGCAGTTGGCCTTTTGTATTTTCAGAACGAGCGTTTCTCAGGAACAGCGAAGCTAGTCCTGGTTAATTGTGTTCCGATCCAAAAATAAAACCAACTGCATTGCAGTTGGACTATTGTATTTTCAGTGCGAGTCGTTCTCAGGAAAAGCGAAGCTATCTCCTGGTGAGGCTACTATCTTTTTTCATCCGTCCTCATTATTCCAAAATCTTAAGTATATTAGTAAACAAGCAGCAATCTTGTAAAATCAAGATTGTCTGATTTCTTTGCACGAGGTAAAGGCTAAAATTAAATTTATTCCAGACTATAACAAGGAATAACAAGTATCACCGGGTTGCCGGTATCTATTCATAATGAAGCTAACCAAAGCCAAACAAAAACTTCTAGACGAAGCTTATAATACCGTAATACAGGTTTGCTTGTTAGACAAGCCCCTTGAAGAAATGACCCCTTTGCTGGCAGAGGATGTCATGAACTTTGGTGCAGGTAAAAACGAGCTTACCAAATCCAAAGCCGCCTTTTTGAAACAAATAAAAAATCAAAAAAAACTGGCAGAGGGATTAAAAATGGAC
>NZ_CAMYIP010000145.1 GCF_947258525.1 uncultured Eudoraea sp. | reverse complement strand
ATTAAATAATACCCCTGCAAATTTTACTATTTTTGCCCAGGTAGGCGATAACATTATATGGAAAGGGGTATCCTCTACAGAATCAAATACTCCGGTCAGAATAAGGGCAATTAAATACATAAGTGGCCCAAGAATTTTTAGTTCAGCTGTCATAAAGGGAGGTGAGAGTGCAGAGGCTACTGTAATTCGCGGGGGAAAGATTCCTTACAAATATCAGCTACAATTTAGTGTAGGTTCTAATACCAGCATGTATACCGTGGAGCCTAAAATCCAGATTGGGGAACAATAAAG
The DNA here is from genome assembly GCF_947258525.1 of uncultured Eudoraea sp. Taxonomy (GTDB): domain Bacteria; phylum Bacteroidota; class Bacteroidia; order Flavobacteriales; family Flavobacteriaceae; genus Eudoraea. Next base: position 28,946 of record NZ_CAMYIP010000145.1, on the reverse strand, counting down.
ACCAATGAATAATTCAATTCCTGCTTTATGAGATTTTGCCGCACAAAGAAGAATGCGCATTTTGTCAAAGGGATTTGTGTATATGTAATACTCCAGTTCACACTTGCCGCCTGTTTTGGTCAAAATAGAAATGTATCCGATAGCCTGGTTAAACTCTATGAGTCGGGAAACTATGACCCGGCACAACAATTGGAATTATTAGATAAAATTGCCCAAAATAATCCGGATCCTGATGAGTCACTTAAATATACTGATCAGCTTTTAAAAGAAGCTATAGCAGCCGATTCGGGCAGGTATGTTTATAGAGGATATCGACATCAGGGGAATGCCCATGAACAGAAAGGTGATTTAAGTATGGCTCTGGAAAGTTATTTTAAAGCCAGAGAATTCATTGATGAAAGTACTGAAAAAAGGAGATTGGGAAATTTATATACGGCCATAGCAGCTGTATATTCAGGAATGGGAAATAAACCTAACGTTATTCAATACTACAGCAATGCCATTAAAATTCTGGAAGGTTTGGAGGATAAAATTCCATATGCCATCGCTGTGGAAAATCTTGGAGACTCCTATTTGGAGTTTGGCGAACCAGATTCAGCCCTGGTTTTGTTTAACAAGTCCGGCCCCATCTTTAAAGCTCAAAAAAGAAAACCTTATTTGGCCTATAACCTTGGAAACAAAGGCCTGGCATTTGCGCAAAAAGGACAGGAAAACCAGGCCGAGGAAAATATCAGCGAGGCCATAACCATCCTGGAGGAATTGGGAGATTACCGGCCTATTACGGTATACCTTACCTATATGTCTGATATTTATGCTGACAGAAATGATTGGGATGCTGCTTTTACCTACTCCTTACGATCCTTAAACCTGGCAAAACAATATGGTATGAAAGCAGAAATGGGCAGCGCCTATTTAAAGCTCTCAGAATTATATGAAAGAACAGGGTATGCCTCTGCAGCGCTGAAATATTATAGAAACTATATTGCCTTCAGGGATAGTGTAAAAAACATTACAACAGTTCAACAAATGGGAGACATGCAAATGGAACAAAAGCAAATAGAGCTGGACCTTGCCAATCAGCAAAAACGAACGCAAAAGATAATTACTATTGCATCTGCCACGGCGCTGTTTCTAATTTTCCTTCTGGCTATAGGATTGTACAGACGAAATTTATACGTAAGAAAAACCAACGCTATTATTGAAAGGGAAAAGGACCGTTCTGAAAGTTTACTACTCAATATTTTGCCCGAAGAAACTGCCCGTGAATTAAAGGAATCGGGCACTGTGAAGGCCAATAAATTTAAATCCGTGACTGTTTTGTTTACAGATTTCAAAGCCTTCACGGCTTTTTCGGAACAGGTAAATCCCGAAGAACTTGTCAAAAGACTTGGCTATTACTTTGGTGGATTTGACGACATTATGGAAAAATACAATCTTGAAAAAATTAAGACAATTGGAGATTCCTATATGTGTGCCGGGGGAATACCTTTTCCGACTAAGGATCATGCCGTAAAAATGGTACAGGCCGGCTTTGAGATCTTACAATTTGTAGAAGATGCCAAGTTAAGCAATACGGATGAAGGACTCTCATTCGATGTTCGCATAGGGATCAATACAGGGCCCGTTGTAGCCGGGGTGGTTGGAAGCAAAAAGTTCTCTTATGACATCTGGGGAGATACAGTAAATGTGGCCTCCAGAATGGAATCGATGTCCGAAGAAGGTAAGATAAATATCAGCGAACATACATTTGAATTGATCAAAAATGAATTTAGCTGCGAGTACAGGGGAGAAATTGCTGTAAAGAACAGGGGCAAAATGAAAATGTATTTTGTAAATAGCCCTATTAGTAAAAATCTTACTTAATTCTAATATTTTTTCTGACAATACTCCTGAATATTAAAAGCATTGATTTTTAACGCCGGGTTATTCACAATCAAAGGGGAAAAAATTAGTGAAGGGAAAGAAAAAACAGAGAAAAAAGAGAATATATTTTGTTACTTTTATAGGCAGCATTTAAAAACATACCAATGGGAAAATTTGAAATTAAAAAAGACAAAGCCGGGAAGTTTAGATTCAATCTTAAAGCCTCAAACGGACAAGTAATTCTTACAAGTGAAGCGTACAACTCAAAAGCTGCTTGTGATAACGGGATAGAATCCGTTAGGAAAAACTCACAGAATGATAAAATGTTCGATAAGAAAAAGGCAAAGGACGGACGCCCTTATTTTAGTTTAAAAGCCTCTAATGGACAAGTTATTGGCGGTAGCCAAATGTATGCGTCAGCTTCCTCTATGGCGAATGGGATTGCATCAGTTAAAAAAAATGCGCCTAAAGCTACGGTTCAGGACAATTCTTAAAAGTTTTGTTTTAGTACGTTTTAAATTGATTAAAAACAATAAGGCAGCCATTTCGGCTGCCTTATTGTATCTGGTATCAGAGCAATATATTATTCTATTGCTGTTTCGACTTAAAAGCATCAAATTCTGATGGTACTTCTACTTTGGGAAAGCTATTGTTTCTCATATCAGTATCGGCAAACTCAAAATTTGGGTCTAAATTCACTTGCGAAACTTCTTTTTCTTTTATAAAAGTCCTTTTAATTTCATATTCGTTACCGCGCCAGACCTGTGCAGGCAATGTCTCAATCTCCTTAGAGCCGTCTGTAAATATCCATTCTATGGTTACAGGCATTACCAGCCCGCCCAGATTTTTAATAGTAACTACATAAATATTTTTACCCGAAAGTTGTTTACGGAGCTCAGGCTCATCCATTCTTGATAAGAATCCGCCATAGGAGGTATCAGGAGTTGAGGTCATGGTTATTGATTCTGGTCCACTAGAAAAATCCTTTGCTTTTTCGCTGATGTTTTCACCTTCTATTTTCAATTTAACCGTTTTTTTCTGGTCCTTGGTATTGAGTTCTTCTTCATTAACCCTGAACCATTTTACATCAGTAAGTTCCATGTCAACATTGTCGGTAGTAAAGAACCAACCTCTGAAAAACCAATCTAAGTCTACTGCCGTTGCATCTTCCAGCGTCCTGAATAAATCTGCCGGATTTGGGTGTTTGTATTTCCAGCGATTGGAATATTCTTTAAAGGCCTGGTCAAATAATTCGGGACCAATAATTGAGTTTCGCAACATCTGCAAACCAACTGTTGGTTTCATGTAAAAGTTATTTCCAAATTGGGTTAGTATTTCATTGTCAGAAGTTGTCATAATAGGGCGCAATATGTTTTTGTCGCCACTCATAAAAGGCACAATACTTTTAGGAGTTGTACTTCTAAATTGTGGGTATCTTTCGGCAACAGTTCTCTGATGAATGAATGTGTTTAATCCTTCATCCATCCACATCCATTTACGTTCATCTGAACTCACAATCATTGGAAACCAATTATGTCCAACTTCATGAATAATAGTGCCAATCATTCCTGCCTTGGCACGATCACTTATTTTGCCATTTTTAGGCCTGCCCCCATTAAAGCTAATCATGGGGAATTCCATTCCTATATTGGAGGTATTAACCGAAATAGCCACGGGATAAGGGTAATCAAAAGTAGCTTCTGAATAAACCTCGAGCGCATTTTTTATGGCTTTTGTAGATTCTTCCTTCCATACAGGTAAGCCCTCTTTTGGGTAAAAAGACATTGCCATGATTGTATTTGTTGGCAATTTTACTGCCTGGGCATCCCAAATAAACTTACGAGACGAAGCAAAAGCAAAGTCGCGCACATTGGTAGCGCTAAATTTCCAGGTTCTCTGCTTAGTAGATTTGGTTTTCTCATTGCTTTCAGCCTCTTCTTTGGTAATGATCATAACAGGTTTGTCAAAAGACTCTGCCGCCTCTTTCAATCTTTCCTGCTGTGCCCTTGAAAGTACTGCAGAGCCATTTAGTAAGGAGCCTGTAGAAGCCACAATATGATCTTCGGGAACAGTTATTTCAACCTCATAGTCACCAAATTCTAATGCAAATTCCCCTAGCCTTTGAAATTGCTGATTTTGCCAACCTTCCGTGTCATTGTAAACAGCCATTCTCGGAAACCAGTGAGCAATCAAATAAACAGCATTGTCATCTCCGGGGAAATATTCATAACCTTCCCGTGACAAAAAGAACATACTTCGGTCTGTAACAGGATAAGACCATGCCATAGAAAAACTTAAGGATGTACCGGACTTTAGAGGTTCTTTAAGCACTACCTTCATCATTGTATTATTAACGAATGATGTCATGGGATTGCCATTCGCGTCTTTTATATATTTAATGGTATAGCCGGCCGGAAAATCTATTGCTCTTGTAAGCAATTGCATTTGGCGTGTATTTATTGAATCTTTTATACTATTAAAAAAAGCACCAAAATCTTCATTTCCTTTTTTGTTTACGTTCTGTTCCAGCTGAATCCAGATATAGCTTAGATCATCCGGAGAATTGTTATGGTAGGTAATGGTTTCCTCTCCTGAAATTGTGTTATTTGCTTCATCTAATGTTGCTTTTATTTTATAATCGGCACGTTGTTGCCAATAGGCTTTTCCGGGTGCCCCACTTGCCGTCCTGTAACTGTTGGGAGGGGTAATCATGTTATCAATAGGTTCAAATTTTCCCTGCCAGGGCCGGGTTTGAGCGAGCATTACCGTTGTAAAAAGGATCAGAGAAAAAAAGAATACTATTTTTTTTGACATGTTTATATTTTTTTAAAAGGGTACAATTCAGGGCCGTGTGAATATACCTGACCAGGTTTGGATTTTAGATTTTTCGAAGATACATATAAGATTTAAAATAGAAATGAGGAAGCTATGCCTCTATTGTGCAGCTTTGGATAGTGCTTCCTTTGCTAATATAGGGCAAGTTTAGCTTCTCAATAGTTGGTTACAACTATTTTTGAAAACAAGTCCCATAATAAACCTATCAATAAACTATAAACTATTATAGATTTAAGCCATAGACTTTTTAGGGTTTTTATGTAGGGATAAAATAGTGAAATTATTATCTTGTAAGAATATCTTTCTCCCGAGCAACTTTGCTAGCAATAGCAACCTATTCTGGCGGGCATTATAGAACAAAATCGAATTATTTTTTATACATTTAAAAGAACTCTCCTTCAAAACTTGTCTGTCTATGTCAGCACATGAAATTGAAATCATATTAAGCAGGCAATTGGCAGATTGTCTTTCCGTCCCGGTTTTTATAGTAGATCCGGAAGGAACTTTAGTATTTTACAATGAACCGGCAGAACAAATACTGGGGCAACGCTTCCAGGATACAGGGGAAATGAAAGTTGGGGACTGGGGCAACGCATTTCAACCGCATGACAAAAAAGGGAATGCAATTCCACCGGAGGAACTTCCGCTTGTTAGCACAATACAGACACATGTGCCGGCCCACAAGACCTTCTGGATAAAAAGCCTGGAAGGCAAGTCTTTTAAAATCTCTGTTACATCTATCCCTATCATTGGAAGGTCTAAGGAATTTGCCGGGGCTTTGGCAATTTTTTGGGACAATGATCTTAAGCTATGAGAATTAAACTACATGGAACCCGTGGTGCTTATCCCACCTCTTCAAAGGAGACCAGGAAGTTAGGAGGCAATACCTCGTGTATTGAAATCATAGAGGGTAATGAAAGAATAATTCTGGATGCAGGTACGGGGATATTGGAAACAGATTTTGACAGCTATAGAACTGCGGACCGGATAGATATTTTGTTGACTCATCTACATATGGATCATATTCAGGGTTTGGGTTTTTTTAAACCTATTTTTGATCCTAATAAAGAAATACATATTTGGGGTCCCGGTGGTAGTTCCTATCCCTTAAAAGACAGATTGAACAAATTTTTATCCCCGCCACTTTTCCCTGTAATGCTGAGGGATATCCCCGGTAAATTAGTGATACACGAATTGTCGAACGAGCCATTTAAACTTGGTAAGTTTTTAATCACCTCTAAATTTGTTTGTCATCCCGGCCCAACAGTTGGCTATAGAATCCAGGTAGGATCCAAATCAGTTGCCTATATCCCGGATCATGAACCTGTGCTAAACAAGGCACATTTATTTAAAGAGGATAAGTGGATCTCCGGTTTTGATCTATGTACTAATACAGATTTGCTTATTCACGATTCTCAATTTAACCGGGAAGAATATGAAAAAAAAGTAGGGTGGGGGCATTGTACAATGGAAATCGCTGCAGAATTATCTAAGAGGGCCAAGGCTAAACGTTTGGTAATGTTTCATCACGATCCTGCTCATACCGACAAGTACACATCTAAGATGTTCACTAATTTTATGAACACCAATACCTTTGATTTCCCTATTGAACTGGCTGTTCAGGGGCATGAGATAGAGATTTAATTTAAGGCTCAGAATTAGCTTTAAAGAGCTTGGGGATAAGAAAAATACTACTTTCGGACAATAATCAATACCATTCATCCAAAGTCATTTTACAAATACGCTTAATTTCATTATATTAAGAGTTACCTTTTACCAATGTGATGCAGGTCATTTGAATTTATGAAAAGAAGTAGTATAGTGCCCCAATTTCAGGTTAATTGAGAACAGATTAGAATACGAGATAATTATTACCTAATTAATCAATAAAATAACACTATTATGAAAACAACAACTCAAATTTTGATGTTAATGGCCGTTATTAGTTTTATGTCTTGTGGCCAATTACACGTAGTAACGCTTTATGTGGATACTGAAGCCATTCCATCACCTCCTTTACCTTCAAAATCCAGCATAGATCAGTATGCCAATTTTGGACAGCCGGCAGGTGTTGCAAACAAAGATTATGCAACTATTGTAAGAAAGGGGGATTTAATTATCTGGCGGGGAGAGTCTATTAGTAATCCTGAGCACGTTGTGAAGATCACGTCCATAGATCATTATGAAGGTGAAGAAATTATAAAACTAAAGCCGTTTAATACAATAATGAGAAAAGACGGACCCGTTGCTCAAATCGGCAGTAACGAATTGGTTAGAGCAAAAGTTATATTAAAGCCTGGTAAAGAAGAAGCATATATAAGAGAAGAATACATTTTAACGTTTACCGTATCGAACAAGACAGGAACATTTACAATTGATCCTGAGGTCCAGGGGCATAAAAAAAAATAAATAATTAATTGTTTACCAAGTCTGATGTTAACCCGTTTTTGTAGAATAAAATTATTCAAAAATAAAGCCTGCTTAACACTGGGTTTTTTTTGTCTTTTTGCCACATCCATTTACGGGCAGAACCAGGTTATTGCTGATAGTCTCCAATTGATATACGATTCCGGAAGCTTTGAGGAAAAGAACCGATTACAATTGTTGTCTGATCTTGCCGAATTTCATAGCAACCCAGAAAAGAAACTGCAATACGGTGATGAACTTTTGAGTAGGGCGAAAGCTAAAGATTCTACCAAACGCATCATTGAGGCATATCAGGAAAGGGGAAGTGCCTTTAGGCTCAAAGGGGATCACACTCATGCATTGGAAAGTTTCTTAGCAGGTGTTAAAATTGCTGATAAACAGGAAAATAAGGGGGATTTGGGAATTTTATATTTAAACATAGGCATATTGTATGCCCGTATGGGGGATGATCAGAAAGCAATCTTCAACTATCAGAGCGCTATTCCCATTCTTAAAGCTGAGAATGATTCTATCAACTATGCATCGGTGCTAGAAAATTTAGGAGATCTCTATAATCTGAAATTGGCCAAGCCCGATTCGGCTTTATTATTTTTCAAACAATCAGGGGACATTTATAGAATTTTAGACTATAAGCCTGGTGTCGCTAATAATCTTGGTAATATAGGACTTGCTTATGCTTTAAAAGGAAAAAATGAATTGGCTGAACAAAATATAAGTCAGGCCACGGTAATGTTGGAAGAACTGGGCGATAACTATCCTATTAGTGTATATCTTACCTATATGTCCGATATTTATGCGGAACAGGGTCAATGGGAAACTGCCTTTAATTATGCCTACAAAAGTTTGGACCTCGCAAAAGAACATGCACTAAAGGAACAGATAGGAGATGCCTATTTAAAACTTTCTGAACTCTATAAGAAGAGGGGAAATTCCTCGGAAGCCCTTAAATATTACCAGAACCATATCACCTACAGGGACAGTGTAAATAATATTGATAAAGTGCAGGAAATAGCCAATTTACGTACTAATTTTGAAGTTGAAAAAAAACAAAATGAAGTAGATCTGCTTAATAAAGAGGCGGAAATCCAACTCTTAAAGGATAAACGACAAAAGATAATTATATACGCTACTGCCCTGGCATTAGTTGTAATCTTTGTGTTCGCCTTCTTTCTTTACAAACGCTATAGTTTTGTAAAAGCAACCAATACTATCATTGAGGAGGAAAAAAACAGGTCGGATAGCTTATTACTCAATATCCTTCCAAAAGAAACCGCCCAGGAACTTAAAGAAACCGGACAGGTAGAAGCCAAAAAGTTTGAATCTATCACTGTTTTGTTTACAGACTTTAAAGATTTTACCCGCTCTTCTGCTTCTTTAAGTCCGGAAAATTTAGTTAGAAGTGTGGATTATTACTTTTCCAGGTTTGATGAAGTTATGGAAAAGCACGGCCTGGAAAAAATAAAAACTATGGGCGACTCCTATATGTGTACCGGTGGATTGCATTTGAATAGAGAAGATCATGCCATCAGAATGGTGCGCGCGGCTTTTGAAATAGTTGAAATCACTGAAGCAGTTAAAAATATGGATCAAACTAAGATAATGCCGTATGAAATCCGAATTGGGATTAACACGGGTCCGGTGGTTGCAGGAGTGGTGGGCACCCAAAAATTTGCCTATGACATTTGGGGAGATACTGTAAACGTAGCTGCCCGTATGGAAACGAATTCAGAGACGGGCAAAATCAATGTCTCTGAAAATACCTATGAATTGATAAAAGATGAATTTGAATGCGAATATAGAGGCAAAATGAAAGTTAAAAACAAGGGAATGATGAAGATGTATTATGTAAATAAACCAAAACTCCAAACAGCCTGACTCAATTAAGATGTTCTTAATAGAATTTTAATATGAGAGAAGACAATTCTTTCTTATATTGCCACAGGTTTAAAACCTTCCCCTTTTCCATATCATGTACCTTCAATAATCTGCTCTTGCATAAATAAGATTTTCCTTATCATGAGTAAAGCAGGAGTTTATAAATATGCTCAGGTTTTTAGTTTTCTTCTTTTAATTTTTTTAATTGAAGGATGTACCTCATCACAGACCAATTTTAAACGAGAATACCGGAAGATTTGGAAGGAGACTATAAAATCTGAAGCCTGGCTCAGATCTTTGCAGAAAGACGAACTTTTGGCTTCGAATGATGCCAAAGAATTCTATTCAAGCACAGAAGATTCAGGGGTTCTGGAAGGAGATAGTTATTTGGAAACCGGCAAGTTGGCTTCCTTTGAAGAAAAGTATGCTTCATTGATTTCCAGGGCATATTTTAAGATAATTGCAGAGGCCGAAGAAGCCGATTCCAGGATTGAACAGGACTATTTAAGATTAAGTTCTCAAAAAGCAGCATTGGAAAATCGCAATAACAAAGACTATAAGAAAAACCTGGAGCTTGCGAGGAAAAGATATATTGCCCACAGGGAGATACTCAATGGCCTTAAGTCCTGGAATGCATTTAATGAATATGGCTCAGATGATTTGGAGTTTTTTAAAGAGGAACAAGCCGATGCTGCTTATAGCATGTTTCTGAATGGAGAATCTGATGAGAACATCATTGATTTTCTAATCTATAAACTGGCCGATTTGTATCAGTATGAAGAATAACCCAATGTATTGGCTAAAACTTCAAATTAAGAGAATGGAATCACTCCAACACTTCCTTTAACGCTGCACCGTACGCACCTGAAGGAATCTTAATACCAAGGTAGTGAGACAATGTGGGGGCAATGTCTACAATTTCTATGCGTCTATAGATTCTGTTTGCTTCCAAACTACTACCAATAAAAATCACAGGCACGTGCTGGTCATATTTCCAGAGAGAACCATGTGTTGTGGCTACCGTAAGCATATCAAAATCGTTGATAAACCAAAAGGGTTCAAATACCAGATAGATCTCTCCCGAACGCCTGGGATTATAATTTCGCAATACCGAATTATTTAAAGGTGTATTAGAGACATTGCCTTCCAAAAGATCTACAGAAGCTATGGCATCGGCAATGCCTTTTTCTTTTTTCAATTCCGCTGACAGAACTCTCGATACGGCATCGATATCCAGATTATTCTTGGCAATAAGCTGTTTGTCTTATAACACATATGGGTGAAAATGGCCGGGCACCAATTTATTTCATGGTTCAAAACTGTAGAAATATTATTAAGTAGTAAAAAAAAATTTTTGAGATATAGTTTTAGGTTTAATCTACTAAAGAAGCATAAAGTTTGTACCTGTCAAATATCTGTACGACATAATCATAGGGCTCCGTGCCTCTTACATATCCATATCGCACCGCCTCATGGTTATAGTGCTGAGGATCGCTTAGGGCTAAAATCATTTTATCCACATTATCATCCCAGGTGTATTTATCCAAACCTCGAATTTCAGCCAAACTTTGAGCATCTTTAACATGTTGATATCCGCAATTATAGGCAGCCATCGCAAATTTAATCCGCTGTACCGAGTCCTTTACCTGCTCAAAATTACTGGCAAGCTGTTCCAGATAGGCTGTTCCACCTCGTAAACTCTCATTTGGATCGCCCCGGTCTTTAATCCCAAGTTCCTGAGCCGTTGACGGCATTATTTGCATTAAGCCTTTCGCTCCTGCCCACGAACTGTCGTTTGGCTCAAATTGTGACTCCTGGTATACTAATGAAGCTAACAGACGCCAGTCCCATCCTAATTCCTGAGCATATTCTTTAATCAGTCTGTCGTATGCACTGATCTGATTTTTATTCAAACTGTAAAATTCACTTTTGGCCCGCCTTCTAAAACTTCTTTTATTCTCAAAATACTTGTTATAGATCACATAATAATCAGAGCTCTTCTTTTCTTCATTTATCCAACTATTAATAGCCTCCAATAGTATCGGGGAATCTTTTCTTACCGCCCATGCAATTCGCTGCGAAAAACTTAGGGGTACACTAACATCCAATATAGGGTAATGAGAGGCGTTTATCCTGGCCAGATTCCCGTCTGCCACAGTGTACTTAATTTTTTTATCTACTACCTGTTTTATAATTTCATCAGTGGAAAGCCCACCCTTCAGGGGATTTATAATGATATCGCCTCCTATTTCCTTTGATAAATTAAGGAGTCTTTTATAGTAGGAAGAATTTTTTCTCACACTTACAGTATCCCCTATTAGCTCTATAGGATCCTGAATCATAGCTTCCTTAATATCATCAAGAGTTAAATTGCGCCAGTTATCAGGTTTTCTTTGTACCAATACCTGTTTGGTTAGGTACAAATAATCTACAAAAGCTACTTCCTCCTTTCTTTCCTGTGTAACTGCTAATCCATGAGCTACAAGGTCTACATTTCCATTTTTGAGCTCATCCAGCATATCATCCAGATTTCTGGAGACCTTTAGATCTAATTCCAGGTTCAAATTCTTGGCGAGACGTTTTAGTAATTCGTACTCATAACCCATGGTTTGCCCACGATACAGAAAATAACTCGTAGCACTATAAGCAATAAGGACCCGGAGTTTGCCATCCTTCACTATTTCATTCAAATCTCTGATTTCTACGGCCTTTTTTGAGTCCGGCTTTTTCGTCTGACAGCCAATCAACAAGAAGACACAAATCACAAAAATTCCTAAACGGTTGGTCATAACGGTTTATCCCTGAAATGTTTAAATATATGAAAGAATTTAGTTTTGAAGAATTCCCGGCAAGATAAAGGCATCCTAAATCAACCCCTCCACAATGGGATTAAGCTATTCCCAGACCGTTTTGTTTTCCTCAGTTTTATTAAGGTAAAGTCTCTTGGCTCCTAATTCAATAAATGTGTTTCCTTCGGATTCGCTGGTTGCGGAAATTTATCCGGTAACACCATCCCCGTCTATATCTTTGTTAAGATGAGTCTCCAGTGCCTCAAGAGTTTTTCGGAGCAGCAGCCTTGTGTTCTCCAGTTCGGTTTCCAAAACGGCCACACGATCTTCAACACTGTCTGCCTGTGCCTGTTGTTTATCCAGTTCTTCCTGTTGAAGTAAATCCCAAAATATTCCCATGCTGATTGTTTTTATTTATATTACCGATTTTTAGGATTCCTCATTCTCGGAATCCTTTTTATTGTTTTTTTTCATTTTGCGATAACCTCCTAGTAAACGTACTCCAAGTCTTGCGAAAAGGATAATGGCAATCACCATAACCACATCAATGCCATTCATATCCTTAGTTTATCAAAATTAAGTCTTCTTGTCCTCTTCAGGTGGTGGTGGCGGCATTACAAATGGCTCGGGTTGAGGATCCAGAGGTTTTAATTCTTTTCCTTGTAAAGCCGGATGATCTGCCGGGACAAAAGTTGCCCTGAATATGAAATAGGTATCAGGCATAATATCTACAGGATCTCCGTTCGGTTTGTGGATGTTGCCACGATAGGGAACTAAATATTCCCAAACGATATCCCGGTCAGGGGTTACTTCAAACAAACGGCCCTTTGGCCCCTCATTAATAAATGTATTACCATTTTCCATACGGTGTGCCCCGGAAACAAAACTACCATAAAATGAGATAGTATCCTTGGCCACATAAGTCCATACGGTTTCTTCTTCCGGCCCAACACGGTCATTTGCCATCATTTTATAATTTCCATCTTCCATCAAACCGGGATCAAGTTCGTATATGGCTGAATAATGCAGACTATCCGGCCCCATTGGGATATCATTATTATAAAGAGTAAGATTTCCTTCCCCTGGCTTTCCCTTTTCAATCCATCGAATATCGTGCTGGTAAAAGAGCTTGCGGTCTGTTGAATCACCCATATGATAATTTTCGGGATTCCCCCAACGGAATAATATATCGCCACCCTTTCCACTGTTGCCACCTTCGTGGCCTGCTGCTTCTTCAGTAGATACGCTGTGGTCAATTATAAATACTTCGCTCAGCTCAGGTGAACTAAAAGCGATTTGATCTAATTCTTCATTATAGTTAATTGCATTAATATGAAAGATATCTGAATAGGGGTTATCAAGAGTAAGGTTTCTACCACCCTTTCCCGTAGCTTTTAAAATGTCCAGGCTGTCCTGGGTTATGGCAGGTGGAATGGAATCTCCCAGGTTAAAACTTACCAATTCAGGATGTTCTGCAACATTCCCATAATTGGCTTTGGATTCATCATAATCCTGAATCAGATGATCTTCAATGCGCCATTCCCATACAATTTTGCCTCCACTATTACCCTGGGGCTCAATTTCTATAATTTTTTCCATCCACGGTCCTGACCTTGGGATGAGCTCAGGTTTTCTTCCCCGAGCCAGTGCATAGTCATAAGAAGAGGTTTCGTATGCTATGGCCAGAATATTGCCATTGGGCAGTACCGCAAAATCGTGATGTAATATTTGCGTAGTATCTGCATATTCATAATCCCACAAAATTTTCCCATCCCAGCTAATTTTTTGGATTCGTCCGTAAGGCCCTCCAAAACCAAATACAGGGAAATCCGGATCATCCTCACCCAGCACTATGGAACCATCATCCTGGAGATAGGGATTGAATGCTCCATATGTGCCTTTCCATTCATGCACTACTTCTCCTTTTCTATTTACTAGATAGGTGTAAGGAGAATTAGCAGCTGAGAACATTGCATAGCCGGGACTAAGGCCTTCTGTTGTTTTGGTTAATCCGCGGGGGATATAGTGACCAAACATATTTCGGTCCTTTTTGTCGGATTCTTTGTCAGCGGTTTGTTTGTCACCACAGTTAAAAACCAGGGCTATAAATAGAAGTACACTGAAATAACTTAGAATTTTTTTCATTGATTTTGGTTTGGTTGATAAAGATTCTTTAAAATTAAAAATAAGCTATTAATATAATATTCGGAATTCAAGATAAATCAGGGCAAAGGACGGACCATAATATCTTTATAAAAAACAATGCTTCCGGGGTCATGCCCCTGTAAAGCAAAAGTACCTGTGCTAAGCACCCTGTATATGCCGTCTCCTTCCCGAAAAGGTTTTTCAGGTTCTGTATAATCAACGACTACGATATCATTTATTTTTATAATAATGCGCTTGCCTTCTACTTTTATATATTCCGTATACCATTCATTATCTCTTGCATAATTTTCCTTGATATCCACTATTCCATAAAGACTTCCTGTTCTTTTCCAATCGCCCTGTGAGTTATTCACCTGCGCTTCATAACCGTATAAGGGCCATCCATCTTCCTGATATTTAGTATGGAAATAAATACCTGAATTTGCTCCTGGTTTGGTCATTACTTTTGCTTTGAATTCAAAATTCTGAAACTGGTGATTTTCCACATCGCCAGCATAGAACAAATGTGCCCTCTCACCGTCAACTTTTATGGTACCATCTTCTACAGAAAATGTAGAAGCGTTAACCCCAACCTTCCACCCCTCAAGGTCTTTCCCATTAAATAGCGAAATCCAGGCGCTACCATCATTGCTTTTCATTTCCTGCGCTAAAGACGGGGTACAAATTCCCAGACAAAGAAGGAGAATAATCATATAGTTTAATCTTAGTTTCATCATGATTTAAGTTTATGGTGTGAGTATCAGGATTTGAATTACATTTTTGCGAGTGCTCTTTCAACTACCCTATAGGTCTTCTCATAACTATTTTTCAGCATGGTCTCCGCATCCATCGATTCCCAATATTCTTTATTGAAAAGCTCTACGGAAAACCCGCCCCTGAAGCCGGACTTATATAACTTTGGAATAAGTATGTTAAACGGACATACGCCTTCTCCCGGTAAAACCCTGTCGGAGTCTTTTAATAATTCATAAGATGGGCTTGATGGGTAATCGTTTATGTGCATTACCGGCAGTCTTTGTCCGTTCAGAATATCAATAGTATCCCAATCATTCCCGCCGCGGTGTACATGATAAAAATCGAGCAATATTGTGGCCTTTGGGTGCCCGGTGGCGATAGCAATATGAGCACAATCGGCTACTTTATTGAGAGCGCCCATTCCCCAAAGTTCGAGTATTGGTGTCACCCCGGTTTCATCGCCGAGATTAAGGATCGCATTATAACGTTCGGCGTAATCATCAAATTTGTTGCTATCCAAAGATTCAATTCCCTGAACTGGGGCTGCTATATATTTTCCTCCCATGGCAGCAATAATCATCATCTCCTCCCGCAATTGTTCCAGGGCTTTTTCCCTTTCATCAGGAATATCACTGCACCATTTTGAAAAGCCTATAATATTTTCCAGTATCACCCCCCTGTCTTCCAGTTTTCTTCTTAACTCTTCAGCTTTGCCTCCTTTTTCCAAATATGCCTGTATGTCGCGCATCCAGAGTTCAACTCCGTCAAATCCGGCATCGGCAATCATATCAATTTGGACATCAACATCTAATTTGTAATGTAAAAGGGTAGAGGTATTCAAGCTTATTCTTACGGGCAGTTTCTTTTTTAATGAAGTATTTTCAACATACGGCAGGTCCTGTTCACTAGAATTAAAGGCATACCCGCCTATTGCTGCCAACGAAACCTTCAGACTTGTTGACAGGGCTTTTCTTCTGGAAATTTTATTTTTCATTATTCACGCGCTTATTCAGTTATTCCACACCAAATCATTGGCTGACTTAAAATCTTACATTAAAACAGGTATAATAGGAATTGAGTAAGGGATCATTACCATGAGGATTAAGATAACCAATTTATACCTAAACAGAAATTATAATTATATTTTCAGGAATATTTGGAAACCTTTTTATTAATAAAATAGGTAAGCACCCCAACAACTAATATTATAAGACCAATAATACTTTCTAAAGGTTTATCAATCAATAGATAAATTAAGACCCAAATACTAAATAAAATAAAGACTATTGGAAGTAATGGATAAAAAGGTGTTTTGAAGTATGCTGAAGCAGGTTCCTTTTTTCGCAATACAAAAACACCTGTTACCGTGAGGGCAGCGCTTAATTGCAAGATAAAACCACAATATAACAGTACGCTTTCGAAGGTGCCTGTGAGTACATAGATGATACTTAGCACCGCCTGAAACCAAACAGCCGCGACGGGAAGATTGTTTTTATTAGTCTTCCGTAAAAAATGCCAAACCTTGTAATCTTTGCTCATAGCCTGCGAAACCCTTGGCCCTACCCAGATCATGGCGCTGATTCCGGAGATTAAGAAGAATGATATTAGGATATTTATAGTTTTTGCTCCCTGAATACCAAACAAATTTGTAGCATAAACATGTCCAATGTCCAGTTGCCCTTGTAATTCGCCCAAAGCTCCGTGTTTAAGAAATACGAACTGTAAGAGGACGTATAAAAGGGTTACCAGAATAGTACCTCTTACCAGTGCTTTAGGAAGAGTAATTCTTGGCTTATCTATCTCTTCAATGACATATGCTGCAGCATTCCATCCTGTATAGGAATAACTCACATATACAAAAGCTATCGCAAATGACGGAGTTAGAATCTCTGTTACCCAGGTATTAGAAAAATCCAAAGCAGAATCAACTTCTGTATAATAAAGGCCAATAAGGATAAGAGAAATAACCAATAAGACCTTGAACCAGGTTGCAAATGATTGAAATCTGCTACTTACATTAAGATTAAAGGAGTGTATAACAGATAATATTAGTATTACAGAAACGGCTAGTAAGGCATTGTTAATATCCAATACATTTCCCAGATATACTCCCAGCGCCATAGCAGCCAGGGCTACAGGAGCCGCGAAGCCCACAGTTAGTGAAATCCAGCCCGAAAGATATCCAATCAACGGATTAAACAATTTTGACAGAAATATATACTCTCCGCCAGATTTATTAATGGCACTTCCTATCTCGGCATAACAAAAAGCCCCTGTAATTGCCATGACACCACCCAAAGTCCAAAGCAATAGAATGGACCATGTATTGGTCACATCCTGAAGTTGAAACCCCAGGCTTGTAAACACCCCGGTGCCGATCATATTGGCAACCACTAGTGCCGCGGCAACCTTCCAGCCTATTTTGTTCTTTATTTTATCCAGGTTCTAATACTTAAAGTCATAATTCCGATTCTCTATTGTTATTTCCAATAATTAAGTTTACAAAAAAAGCCCCTTATTACGAAAGGGGCTTTTATTTTTAATTGATGCTTTTACCATTTGCCTAACAGGATCCTTGTCCCTGTGCGTATTACGGATACCCCCCCATTATTTTCACCAAATTCTTTCCAGGCTTTCTTACGCGCTTCAACCTGATCCGGAGTAAGAAGCGCATCAATACCTGCCATGGCCGATTTAAAATCTTTATAACCCTGAATAACCATATGAGTCTCGCCATGCGGTGAACGACCAGAAGAGATACTTCCTAAAACAGTTAGTCTTACATCTGATTTAAACGAAGAAAAATATTTTTCCCTGGCTGGCAAAAAGGCGCCGGGATCTTTCACATGAATGTAGATATAATTTTGAATGGGCCAAACATTACCTTCTGTAGCCGGCCCATGGGTAGCAATTCCACGCCCCATAAAAGAACTAAAGGAACCTTCGATATGTTGGTTTACCCTTGTTAAAAACAAGTCCCAGGAATCGCTCTGAGCCCCGGAATATTGATTTCCCATGGCATCCAGGGAACCTGAAAATCCAATGGAATGGCTATAGTTATTATCGCCGTCACTAAAGTGGTTCTCAAAAAAACGAACAGTAACACCATCATTTTTATGTTCTTTAAAATAGTCTTCTACAAGTTTTAATACTGTAGCCTCATTTTCAGGCTCCACACTAAAATTGTAATAGGTCCAATAGAAATCCTGAGCGCTAATAGTGAAGGTCACTAGCAGCAGTGAAGTAAGAATTAATTTTTTCATTTTGTTTTGGTTTTAGTTGATTTTTAAAAGGTACTTAAAAAAAACCATTTATGGTATATAAACACATAAAATACAAGCTTTTACATTGGTGACATTTACTTAGTTAGCCCAACAATTCAGTAAGGGTTGATCAGCTATGGATTTAAGTTGTTCCCAATACTTGGCAGAAGAGGAGAATTCAGGAAAGGCAGTGGAGAATCAGCGTGTTTAATAACGCATTAAATACAAATAATGAATTTAAAAATTAAATGAAAATCAATATTTACCTGGCTGCAATAGTAGAGTCCATATTACCCATGGAAGCAGCTATAGCATGCTCAGCTTTTAGAAGTAATTCCGGGACATACTCTTTATAAAAAAGAATGACTACAGCAATAAGTAACACAGATAGTACTGCTGTTAGAATCCGGGCCGAAAGTAATTTTTCTGAAGCTTCCATAAAAAAATTTATCTTAAAGATGGTTCCATAAAGGTAGGAATATTTAAAGCATTTAACAAATTCTTAACATATCAAATTTAAGGGAACCTTTCAATGAGTCATTAGGAGTACTATTACATATTTTTTAATTGATTTAGCGATCAATTAAATTAATTCTTATGTTTATATAAATTGAAAAAAATATCTATATGAGTTCACGCAGAGAATTTGTACAAAAAATTTCCACTTCGGCCCTGGGATTACCAGTTTTATTAAATTCAAGCAGTCTTTTTGCGTATACTAACGATCACTATGATGGCCCGCTATTACGGGTTGCAATAATGGGCTTAGGGAGTTACGGAACACGGGTTGCAGAAGCAATGCAAAGCTGCAGGAAAGCCAAACTGGTGGGAGTGATTAGTGGAACACCTTCCAAAGTTACCAGGTGGCAGTCAAAGTATGACATTCCGGATAAAAACTGCTACAACTATAAAAATTTTGATGAGATAAAGGACAACCCGGATATTGATGCGGTTTATGTCATTACTCCAAACGGACTGCACTGTGAGTTTACCCTGCGGGTTGCCAGGGGAGGCAAACATGTTATTTGCGAAAAGCCAATGGGCATAAACGCCAAGGAGGGCCAGGAGATGGTAGATGCCTGTAAGGCCGCCAATGTTAAATTGCTAATAGGATACCGCATGCATTTCGAAGCTAAAACCCTCAAAATTGTTGGGATGAGAAAGAAAGGAGAATTTGGTAAAATTATTTTCTTCCAGGGGCAATCGGGCTTTATAATCGGAGATCCCAATCAATGGAGATTGAATAAAAAACTATCAGGAGGTGGCGCAATGATGGATATTGGCATCTATTCCATTAATGGAGCACGATATATGATAGGCGAAGAACCTGTGTGGGTCACTGCCCAGGAAACTAAAAACGATCCCGTCAAATTCAAGGAAGGAATAGATGAGACCATTCAGTTTCAAATGGGATTTCCCGGTGGTGCTGTGGCCTCCTGCCTTTCTACCTATGCTGTAAACCATCTGGATAGATTTTACCTTGCAGGTATAGATGGTTGGGCAGAAATGCAGCCGTCTACGGGTTACGGACCAATCAAAGCCCGCACGCACAAGGGGGAACTGACGGACCCTCATATTACGCATCAGACTGTACAAATGGATGAAATGGCAGGTATAATATTAGAGAACAAACAGCCCGTGATTCCTGTAGATGGTGAAGAAGGCGTAAAAGACATGAAAATTATAGATGCCATATATAAGGCGGTAAAAACCGGAAAGAAGATAGCTTTGACCTCATCTTGATTTCCTAAAAAATATCTGCATCTTAAATATAGAAGGCGATAAAATTGTATACATTTAGGGGCCATAAATTCAAATAGTATGTTGGGAAATACACAGAAATTACATGATCTAATTACAAAATTCCTTTTTTTTATCCTTGTACTACTGGCATTTTCTGCCTGCAGGCAGAAACAGGAAATTACTGAAGGGAGAGCCGATTTGGCCATAAGCCCTGATAACGCAGGGATTAAGGTGCCTGATGGTTTTGGCGTCATAAAGGTTGCGGATTCCCTGGGGGCTCCCCGTCATATTGCAGTTAATTCTAACGGGGCCATCTACCTCAAGTTGAGAAAACCAATTGATGGCGAAGGTATTCTTTACCTCGAAGACCAGGATGGGGATGGGATAGCTGATACAAAAAAGGGTTTTGCGGATTATGGTGGAACAGGAATTTATGTAGATGACAATTATTTATACGCCTCATCTGACGAAGAGATTTTCAGGTATAAACTAAATGCCGATGGGGAAGTAACAGAACCCTATACCGCGGACACTCTGGTTACTGATTTGGTCGCTTATAGAACTCATGCTACAAAATCTTTTACCCTTGATGGAGAAGGAAATATCTATGTCAATATAGGGGCGTATTCCAACGCATGCCAGGAGGAAGACCGGACTTTAGGTTCTCCCGGGGTAATGCCTTGCGCAATACTCGATTCTGCCGGTGGTATTTGGAAATTCAGAGCTGATAAATTTAAGCAGTCCTATGCTGAAGGGAAGAGATATGCCACGGGCCTACGTAATGTGGTAGGGCTCGATTGGAATTTTAAACTAAATAAACTGGTAGTTACTCAACATGGGAGAGATCAGTTGAATACACTCTACCCCGACCTTTTTGACCAAAAGACTTCAGCCAACTTACCTGCAGAAACCATGTATATAATTAATGAAGATGATGATGCGGGATGGCCGTATATTTATTATGATCACTATCAGAATAAGAAAATACTATCACCCGAGTATGGGGGAGATGGCAAAAAAACAGCGGGTGAAAATGCCATAGATCCTATCGCTACTTTTCCTGCACATATTGCTCCTAACGCCTTGCTTTTCTATACCGGAGAAATGTTTCCGGAGGAATACAAAAATGGTGCTTTTATTGCGTTTCATGGTTCCTGGAACCGGGCACCTGAAAAACAGGAAGGATTTTTAGTTGCCTTTGTACCATTTATGAACGGAAAACCCAGTGGGGAATGGCAGGTTTTTGCTGATGGCTTTGCCGGGCTGGAAGAAGTTTTTTCGCCAAGTGAGGCAAAACACAGGCCTACCGGTTTGGCGCAGGGCCCTGATGGTTCCCTTTACGTATCGGATGATTCCGGCGGCACTTTGTTCAGGATTGTTTACACCGAACAATAGGAAAAATGGTTAATATCAAATTGCTGAAGGATATTATTCCAGGGTTTAGTTTTGTGCTTACTACAATTTTTTTGTTGAATAGTTGTAATTCTTCCGGAAAGAAGAAGGAATCTTCCACAAACACTAACATACAAAATGTCTCAAAACCAGTTACCAAAGCTGAACTGCCTCCCTATCTTTCAGAAGGTAAAAAGGTATACAGGCAGGTGTGCTTAACTTGTCATCAGGCCAATGGCGGAGGGGTACCCGGATTAAATCCTCCTCTTATAAAAACGGACTATGTGCTGGGAGACAAGAATACCTTGTTGGAGATTATTATTAAAGGATCCGAAGCGGACCTGGCACGCGATAAATCTGAATATGCCAATGTAATGCAGGGTTATGGAATGTTGGGTGATGAAGACATAGCTAATGTAGCATCTTATATCAGGAATAGTTTTGGGAATAAAGCAGAACCCATTACAGCCAGTGAAGTGGCTGCCTTCAGATCAGCAATTAAAAAATAAATGGCCTGGTCACACTTTTAACCCCTGCCAATATAAGGCATTTGGTTGGCCATTATTGTAAGAAAAGGAACATTGGTATTTAGAGGTAAACCGGCCATATAAACTATGCTCCTCCCTACATCTTCAGGGCGCATTGTAGGTTCTGTTTTGTAGGAACCATCGGCCTGGAGTGTTCCTTTCTCAATTTTTTTTGTCATTTCACTTTGTGAATTACCAATATCAATCTGACCACAGGCAATGTTGTAGGCACGGCCATCGAGGGAAGCAGATCTGGTTAAACCTGTAACGGCATGCTTACTTGCGGTATAGGGCGCAGATAAAGGCCGGGGTACATGGGCTGAAAGTGAACCGTTGTTTATTATTCGCCCTCCCATGGGATCCTGAGATTTCATTATCCTGAACGCCTCTTGTGTACAGAAAAAGACACCGTTTAAATTCGTGTCTATCACATTCTTCCATTCTTCTATGGTAAGTTCTTCCATTGGTTTTACCGGAGCACTAACTCCGGCATTATTGAAAAGTAAATCCAGGCGACCATAGGCTTTCAGAGTTTGGTCAAATAGATTTTTAACACTTCGAGGATCTTTAACATCAGTTGGTATTGCCAGTACTTCGCTCATAGTACATAAAGCTGCAGTTTCGGCGAGGTTTTTTTCCCGCCTGCCGGCAAGTATTACATTCCAGCCATCCCAATTGAGCGCTATAGCTACTGCCTTACCAATACCTGTCCCGGCACCGGTTACTATGGCAATTTTGGATTTCTTTGTCATCTTAAATTTGAGTTTAATATTTTAAAAGTGCTATTTTTCTGAAATCTATTGGATGTCCATTGGATTGCAATGAAATATATCCATCTTTCACCCGGGATTCACCATTTACAATTAGTGTTTTAGCTATCTCATGTTCAGGGTTAAAAGTTGGGTTGGCGTAGCTCAATATCTCTTCCCCATTGACATAGTGGGTTATAATATTCTCTTTTACATCAATTTCCAGGGTTACCCATTGATCCCCATGAAAAGTTCTTTTTACAATGGGAGGGGTACAATAACCCGTATTTTTTTGCCCGTTGAGCTCTACAAACATACCGTTCGCACAAACCGCTCCTACCGGTCTTTCGTCAGTTCCATTACCACCATGAAGGTTGTATTCCAGGGAAACAGGAAATGGTTGTTCTGGTTTAAGAGATGCCGGAGACTGAGAATGAAACTGAACACCACTATCTCTAAACCCCCATTCTGGAGCCCCTGGAGCAGTTTCTCCAACAAATCTGTACTCCACCTTCAACCTGTAGTTAGCTAATTTTTCATTAAAATATAAAGCTCCAAACCTGTTATCAAAGTCGTCGCCATAAGCGTCATAGCGAAGACTTAAAATACCATCTGAAACC
This sequence comes from uncultured Eudoraea sp., assembly GCF_947258525.1. Lineage (GTDB taxonomy): Bacteria > Bacteroidota > Bacteroidia > Flavobacteriales > Flavobacteriaceae > Eudoraea. Next base: position 5,962 of record NZ_CAMYIP010000145.1, on the reverse strand, counting down.
CTGAATGTGTTACCGAAATTTTCTCCTAAAGGATAACCTATAATTCTCATGGTCCATCCATCCAGGTCGGTCCCGTTAAACAAAGGCTGCCAATTGTTCAGTTCAGTTTTTGGCTCAATAATGTCAGATTTTTTCTCTTTACAGGAGTAAGTGAAGAAAAGACAAAGGAATAACAGATAAATAATACGTTTCATAATGTTGATATATAAAACTGATCCTCTAATTGTAACTAATAAACAGCGCCAGGCAAACCAAGGGAATTTGAAAGGACAATTACTAAAGACTTACCTATACGATAGTTAAACCACCCAATGGGAGTAAAAAGGCAATTACTCTTATTTCTTTTTTGTAAATAGCAAACGAATAAGATAAAGAATACCATATTGTTTTGCCCAGGATAAAACAGGTGCAAACAAATTATGGGGTTGTATACTCTCTTTAAAATCTTCTTTAAGGCCCTTCATTTCTTCCCAGGCAATCTGCCTTTCCAGACTTAACCGTTTCAGGTCGTGGTTAATTTCTTTAAGACTGTTATACTGCTTCATTTAATTAAAATATTGTTTAGACATACTTTTAACAATCAGGTTTTCTATTCGAAACCTAAGAGCATAAATTATGGCCCCCAGCAAACATAATATCCCCGCACTAATTAAACAGGCATAAATCATATTGCCTACAAGGTTATTTAAAGCCAAAGTGCCTGCGACGATCAATAAAATAATTACTAAAAACCCAAGGCTGCCTAGTATTGCGGCTTTGCAAAACATGCTGGTAGTTGCCGTAAGTTGCTGAAATACTTTAAGTTCGTAATACTCCTGGGTTTTACTGATATACTCCTCGCCAAGATTTATGGCTTTGTTAGAAGTCTGATTAAGTGATTCTAGTATACTCATTATGAAGATTTCTGTAATTTTTTGTTCCTGGCTTTTAATTCAGCTAATTTTTTCTCCAAAGCAGAAATAACATCGTCTGCCTTATAGCTCACATCTGAAAGCAGCCTTTCCATCCGGCTCTCCAATGTTTCCGATTCCGAGGCAAGCGCATCCTCAACTCGTTCTTTTAGATCATTTGCGGTTTCAGAAAGATTTGCTCTGGCAGCTTCAGCTTCTTCAGCCAATCTTTTTCGTGTAACCTCTCCTTTTTCAGGCGCAAATAATACGCCAAGTGCAACACCAATAGCCGCACCGGCAATTAATCCAATTAAGGTATTCCCTGAATTATCCATAGTTTGAATTTTAAATTATTTAGATGATGAACTAATAAAGATACGACTTTGGGTTTTAAACATACCTAACCTTAGTCCAAAAGATAAAATTGATTCCATATGATTTATAAAGGATGTTAAGTATCTTTATATGAGCACAAAATTTTGTTATGCAGACACGCAAATTAGGTTATTCGGAGCTTTATCTTACAACCATAGGATTAGGTACCTGGGCTATGGGCGGTGGAGACTGGAAATTTGGCTGGGGCCCCCAGGAAGATAACGCATCAATAAATGCTATTCACACGGCTCTGGACCTTGGCATTAACTGGATAGATACGGCTGCTATCTATGGACATGGCCATGCTGAGGAAGTCGTGGGTAGGGCAATCAAAGGAATCAGGGATGAAGTAATCGTTGCTACCAAATGCGGACGAGTATGGGAGGGCGACAGCCGCGAAATTGGAAAATCACTCATGGCAAAAAGCATAAGACGAGAAGTGGAAGCCAGCCTGAAACGCCTTGCGATAGAAGTTATAGATCTCTATCAGATACACTGGCCGGAACCGGATGAAGAGATTGAGGAAGGATGGGCCGCCATGGCGCAACTTGTTAAAGAGGGGAAAGTACGTTATGTGGGCGTTTCTAATTTTAACCTGGAACAGCTTAAAAGGGCTCAGGCCATACATCCAATAACTTCTCTACAACCTCCTTACAGCATGTTTCGGCGCGAAATTGAGGAAGAAATCATGGCCTATTGCGATAACAATCAAATAGGCATTATTGCTTACAGCCCTATGCAGGCCGGATTGCTCACAGGGAAATTTACCAGGGAAAGAGCAATGGCCTTAAACGACTCGGATTGGCGTAGCAGAAATCCGTTTTTTACTGAACCACAGCTCAGCATCAATCTTGAAACAATAGAACGGCTAAATCAGATAGCAATTGAAGTAAATGTTTCACTCTCTCAGCTTTCCCTGGCGTGGGTACTGCGAAACAAAGAAATGACCTCGGCAATTGTGGGTGCCCGGAACCCCGAGCAGATTCAGGAAACTGCTAAAGCCGCTGAACTTACATTGACTAGAGCCAATATTGAAGCAATAGAAAACATCTTAGATTGGAGGATAAAGAACATATGATTGAGGTCTTTTTTTAACAAGGTATTTAAAAGAAGAAATGGTAACCTATTCTTTCAATTAACTTAACGTCAGGATTTAATATGCCACGTATTTTTGGGCAACCTTTAAAAAGGAAACGTTCTTATTTATGTAGTTTGAGTTAGTTTATAAAAGCAGGTGGGGACATCTGCTTTTTTAGTTTTTTTAATACTTTAATTACAGTGTATAGGTAATGTAAGTTATCTTAATTCTCTCAGAGATTCATTCACATTATGTGAATCAGCGAAGCACCAAAAATAAAAATGTTCAGACACATGAAGAAAATAGCGGGAATAAGTAAATAGGGCTTGTCTTTAATTCTAATTCTTACTATGACCCCTAAGACCATTAGCATTGCAAGTCCACCTGAACCGACCAATGTAAAAGGTGAAATCCAAAAACCGATCATTAAAGAAAAGGAACCTAATAGTTGTAATATGCCGGTCAAGATGCGATATTGTTTCAGCCCATAGCGTTGGAATTCCAAAACCATCTTTTGAGAATACAGGCAATTCACGCCAAAAATGATAAATGAAACAGATGTAAATAAAATTAATATCTTTAGTAGCATAAAAGACAGGTCACAAAATGACAATAATTTTTGTCTGCGTATTTCAGTATTGTGAAGGTAAGGCGGTTTAACTATTAAAATCTTAAAATATGGAGATTAATTATCTTTTAATTGCGATTAAAGTATTCATCTTAATAAGTATACTCAACGTTTGGCTGCTAAGATTTAATAAACCTACGGTATGGCGGGGAGGGTCTGCCCAATCAATGAAGGAGGAATTTAAAACTTACGGGCTTTCCGAAACTATGGTGTACCTGATAGGAGGTCTAAAAATACTTTTTGCTATTCTTATATTCGCGTCCATATGGCTGCCACAACTAGCGGTTCCGGGAGCTGCGGGCATGTCGGTTTTAATGTTGGGAGCTATTGCCATGCATTTTAAAGTCAAAGACCCTCTGAAAAAATCATTCCCTGCCTTTAGCTTTTTAGTCCTATCTGTCATTATTATCGCGATTAATTATTTGTAATCTTTAGATGAAGAGCGATTAGACTTTAGTAATTGCAGTAATTCAGCATTTCGATATCTTGTTGATTTTTCTTTTGCGGGCCGCATTAAAATCTCACTTTGTCAAAACCTCTGGGTTTGTCCTCCTTGGTTTTTCTGCTTCCAGGACATTGAATTGATGATTTGTCGCTTCAGAATGGGTTAGGCCTCTTCAGGGCGTCTCCATTACCCTGCCAATTTAATGTTGTTCGAAGTGTAAAACCAAATTACTCTTAAAAAAGATCGGGATTTTCAATGATCCTGTATGCTCTGTCTTTTAGTTGTTTTAGTTCTTCTGTAGGAATCTTAGAAAGCAGATTGTACATCATTCCCATCCTGTGATTATTTTTGAGATATTCTTTTTTGTCGTTTAGAAAATTCCAATACAAACTATTAAAAGGGCAGGCATCCTCTCCGGTTCTTTTGGTTCTATTGTAGGAACAGTTTTCACAATAATTACCCATTTTGTGTATATAGGACGCTGAGGAAACATAGGGTTTGGTGGCAATAATACCCCCATCTGCGAACTGGCTCATTCCCCTGGTATTTGTAATTTCCACCCATTCTATGGCATCTATATATATTCCCAGATACCACTGATCAACCTGGTCAGGATGAACCTGTGCAAGCAAGGCAAAATTCCCGGTTATCATTAGTCTCTGAATATGATGTGCATAAGCATTGTTCAGGGAATTTTTAATTGACACTGCCAGACAATTCATTTTGGTATCTCCTGTCCAATAAAAATTTGGTAATTTGTTTTGGTTTTCGAGCTTGTTAAATTGCGCATAACCCGGCATTTCTTTCCAATAGACTCCGCGCATATACTCCCTCCATCCTAAAATCTGCCTTACAAAACCTTCAATCTGTGAAATATCTATTTCCAGGCTGTGATTTTCATAATAGGTTATAGCCTCATTAACCACCGTTTTCGGTGAAAATATTTTAGTATTCAAGGCGAATGAAAGCCTGGAATGAAAAAGAAATTCTTCATTGGTATGAAGTGCATCCTGGTAGTCACCAAAATATTGCAACAGGTATTCACAAAAGTATCTCAACTGCTGAATAGCCTGCTCCTCATTAATAGGATAATTGAAAATTGTTCCTTCGAAATGCCCGATAGTTTCTATACCCGCCGATTTTATATCTTCTAAAACCTCGCTCACATCATTTTCAAACAGAATGGGATTTGGAACAGCAGGTTGGCCTTTCCATTTTTTTCTATTGCTTTTATCATAATTCCAGCGGCCTCCCAGAGGTTGCGGCCCATCCATAAGCACATTGTGTTTTTTCCTCATATAGCGATAGAACCGCTCCATGAGAAATTGTTTGCTGTCTTTAAAAAAAAGACGGAGCTCATCTCGTGAGGAATAGAAATGCTCGGTATCACAGGAGTTTGTTTTGATATCTAAGGCATTGCAAAAATCCCTTAGTTGTTTATCCAGCCGGTATTCATCAGGAAGTAAATATTCAAACAGCTCAATCTGGTATTCCTCTATGAGTTTCTTCAGATTGTCTATGAGCTGCTGGGTGTTTTTCTTATCATTTATGCGATAATATATTACGCGATGGCCATTGGATTTCAGGGCTTTTTCAAAATGTCGCATTGCCGAAAAAAATCCAATTACTTTCTGAATATGCTGCTTCACATAGTCCGTTTCCTGCCGCATCTCAAACATTACATAAATGTGGTCGTCGTTAACTTGGTTAAACCAGCTATGGTGTCTGTTCAGCTGATCTCCAAGGATTAGGCGTAGTGTTTTCATTAAAAAAGTGTTTTGATACCGTGTATTTCTGATATTCGTCACAGGGATATGAGAAAAGGATCTGAGAAGCCTTTAGTTATCAGCCCCATCCTTTTGCTAAACGGACTAATTTATGCCGGGAGAGCCTTTTTTCCGATAAACCACAGGTAAATAAATTCAGTCCAATATTTCAATTTGCAACATCACCAACTCTGCTTCATAAATTTTAGCGTCGCCCAGTTTACGGTTCGTTTGAGATAATTGATGGGCCTCGGCCATTAGTTTTTTATATTTATTTTGAAGGACTTCTTTTTCCGACTTCTTTTTGAATAAATTGAACATAAATGAAAATTTAGTAAATAATTAAAATGATAGAAAAAATTATTCATGTAAAATTATCTATTTTGTTTAGGATAAGGTGTTAATAATTAAACAAAATTTAAAAAAGTAATAATTTTGTTTAATCGAGCGCTCTTTTTTAATTACTTATGTAACAGCACAAATGGTAACCTATTCTTTCAATTAACTTAATGTCAGGATGGCAAAAGCATCTTATTTTTCCGCAGCCTTTAAAAAGGAAACGTTCTTATTTATGTAGTTAGAATTAGTTTAAAAAAGCAGGTGGGGATACCTGCTTTTTTAGTTTCCAATTGTTAAGTGAATTAATTTTTATCCTCTCTCAAAAACTCCATAAACCATTTCCCTGAGGACTTAATTATTCTCTTTTGGCTATCAAAATCCACATATACCAACCCAAACCTCGGATGGTATCCTTCTGCCCATTCAAAATTATCAATTAAA
>NZ_CAMYIP010000144.1 GCF_947258525.1 uncultured Eudoraea sp. | reverse complement strand
TTCGCCGTAAATAGCATCGCTGAAGTCCATATCGTAAGCGGAAATGGTCTTTGCGATGGTTCCGGCGGCACCGCCGGCCCTGAAAAAAAACCGGGACACCTCCTGACCGGCCCCGATCTCAGCAATGGTGCCGTATTTGTCCTTGTCCATATTAAAAGAAAATGCCTTCTGCATGGTAGCAATGGGTTCATCAACCATTTTGGATCTCCGGTCTCTGATTTTATTCAAACAAAGTTACGAAAACTCCCATAGATATATCGTGAATTGAGAAGGTTGGCAACCATCCAGCGATTATCAAGGAATGGGTGATAACGTTGGTCCGTTTTGTAGTTCTTATTACATTGATTTTTAATACAGAGTGTGCCATTGTTATGGTACTTTAAAATTATTTGGCTCAACCTTTAATCAAAAGGGAAAGCATATGGATGGATCATGAAACCCTGTTTCTGATATTTGAGATGGGGTTTTTATTTTGGATATCCTGATGAAACCATCAAAATGAACTGATTGCTGGTTATGGCAAGATACCGACACGTTTTAAAGACTGTTATTTTGTGAAGATACCCAATTAATCACCATGGACCGGGAATTCATTTTGATTTGACATTTGGCATAGAATATAATACGCCAAACCATCTGGCCGATATGTACCTCATTCTGCAGTTTTAATTGAATATTCGCTTACACATAAAGCTACCTAACCCTCATATTAAAGTTCTACTTCGGGGATCTACTGAAGTCGCAAAAATAATGAAATTAAATCCGGTTTGTCCAACACTTTAAACTCGTAAAGGAGGAGAAAATGTCAGAAGCCAATAAAGCTGTCGTTCGAAGGATCGTTGAGGAAGTCTGGAATGGAAAAAAACACGACATGATAGACAAATTTTATGCAGCGGATTTCGTCAATGTCGATCCGAGCAGCCCAGAGGTTAAAAACTTGGAACAGTTCAAGCAATGGGTTGCAGTAATGAATGCTGGCTTTCCAGATGAACAAGTCACTATTGTAGATATGGTTGCCGAGGGCGATAAAGTTGCCAAACAATGGTCAGCCAAAGCCACACATACCGGTGAATTTATGGGGATCCCACCTACTAACAAAAAGGCAGACATGTTTGGTATTACTATTTACCGTATTTTCGATGGCAAAGTGAAAGAGTGTGTTTGGAGCTACGATACTTATGGTTTTATGGTCCAACTGGGAGTCATCCCTAGCGAATAATTAAAGAATCTAAAATCGAAGTGTGGCAAGTGCCATAGGCATCGATGACCTTTTTTTACAGTTGCGTCATCGGATCACCGAATTAGTCGGTAGAGCCCGCGGTGTATGTGCTGGAAATATCAGTTATTGTTGTCATAATCGAACCCCGGCAAACCTTGCGATATTATCAAACTGGGGATGCAAGGTTAAGGGAAGATAACTGCTACTGGCAACGCAACTGCTATGTATGCAAAACTCAGAGTTCCTTTAATTATTAGGATAACCATAACATATATGAATTATTATCGATTTCCACATATTCGCAAGTTAGGTGAAAACAGCGTTGCTTTCGCCGACAATAAAGTTCTTAAAAGTAGGAAATAGATTTCTCAATTTTATGTGATTTAATTCACAAAAGCCAGTGATAATAATTCCTATTACAGGGATAATCCATTGATATTACTCAGTCACATATAACTATTTGATACTGCATGATTTTTGCGACCATTAAGATGGATTAGAATGATTTAATAACCTAAAGACAATGCGAACTCATCGAGGGGAGGATGGGCTTAATGCAGACTATCCTAAATCAAAAGATGAGTCGCCAATAAATGGTGGCTTGACTTTTTTATTGAGAATTAGATTTGGATATGAGTTAATTATTTGAAATTATGTGTAAATTTAGATACTGGCACAATACGTATAAACTGTTGTTTCTTGATTTGCCTGAGATTGTATTTTACACAATGGGAAAGGGGCTTTGTAATGAGATGCTTTAAAATTATGCTATTTCTGGTTGTATTGTCATTAACCAATCTATCCTTTTCAAATGCTGATAGCATCGTTTTGGAAAGCACTTTTGATAATGAAGATGAAGGTTGGTCGATAAGGGGGGAAGGCTCAGACATCACATACCATGCTACAGGCGGCAATCCTTATCCTGGTGGATTTATCTCCGCCGAAG
>NZ_CAMYIP010000143.1 GCF_947258525.1 uncultured Eudoraea sp. | reverse complement strand
CAGACTTTATGGTCATTTTATGGTGGAGGCCGCAGCAATCTCACAAAAAGCAAAAGCGCCTGTGAAACTTGTTTATAGCCGGGAAGACGATATGTCGCAAGGCATGTACCGCCCAAGCTATTCCGCCACCTATCGTGCTGCACTCGATGAAAAAAACAATTTAACTGCACTCCATGTAAAAGCCGGGGGCATACCAGAGAGCCCACTCTTTGCCAACCGTTTTCCGGCAGGGGCTTTAGACAACTATTTAGCGGAGGATTGGACTATCGAATCTAATATTACAACAGGTGCATTTAGGGCTCCAAGATCAAATTTCATTGCTGGCGCCGAACAATCGTTTCTGGACGAAGTGGCAGAGGCGGCAGGTAAAGACCCGATAGAATTTCGACTTGAATTATTAAAAAGGGCCCAGGAAAATCCTGTAGGTGAAACTAATGACTATGATGCTGGTCGATATGCAGGGGTATTAGAATTGGTCAGGGAAAAATCAAATTGGGAATCCAATGATCCAAGTATGCACCGCGGAGTTTCAGCCTATTTTTGTCATAATAGTTATGTAGCTCAGGTTCTTGATATTGAAATGGAAAACGACAAACCCATTGTTCAAAAAGTTACTTCAGCCATTGACTGTGGTATTGTCGTAAATCCGGATGCAGCGACCAACTTAGCCGAAGGTGGGGTTGTAGACGGAATTGGCCATGCGATGTACAGTGCAATTACTTTTAGGGATGGAATGCCAGAACAGAACAATTATGACAAATACCGGTTGATTCGGCATAGTGAGGCCCCAAAGTCCATCGAAACTCATTTCGTAGACAATGGAATAGATCCTACCGGACTTGGTGAACCACCATATCCGCCTATTATGGGTGCATTGGCTAATGCTTTATACAAAGCTACGGGCAGAAGGCATTACCATCAGCCCTTTATTCTAGACAGGCCTCCATTGGTAGGATAACTTATAAATATTCTTTGGAACACTCTGGATGAAATATTCTGAAAACTGCTTACACTTAGAAAATGAATGCGATTAAAACAAAAATAGGTCGGCGTGCTTTTATAAAAAACACCAGCCTTGCCGGTGGTGGCTTAGTCCTGGGCTTTAGTTGGTTAAATTCCTGTAAACCTAAGGAGGTAGAAAAAATGGTGGCGAAGGGAATACCCAAGGAATGGTTCGAAATCAATGGCTATCTAAAAATTGGTGAAAATGGGTTGGTAACTATAATGTCTCCCAACCCTGAAGGCGGTCAGAACATAAAAACGTCCATGCCCATGATCGTTGCCGATGAATTAGACATTGACTGGAATGATGTTATAATAGAACAGGCCCCTTTAAATACAGATTTATTCAGTCGTCAATTTATAGGCGGCAGCAATGCCATTCGATTCGGATGGAATGGACTTAGAATGGCTGGTGCATCGGCCCGTCACATGCTTCGGGAAGCAGCCGCACAGGCCTGGCAGGTGCCCTTAGAAGAAATCACAACAGTTGCTGGAGTATTACATCATAAAGGAAGTGGCAAATCTTCAGGGTACGGAGAAATGGCTTCGGCAGCGGCCCAAATTCCTGTCCCGGATGAAGTTGAACTTAAAGAAATTAAGGATTTTAATATTATTGGCACATCGCGTAAAAATGTAGATGGGTTGAAAATCGCAACAGGGCAAACCTTATTCGGCTCTGATATCTATAAAGAAGGAATGCTGACTGCAATGATAGTCCATCCTCCCGCTTTTGGCATGAAACTAAAATCAATTGACGACTCAGGAGTCAGGTCAATGCCCGGGATAAAAGATGTTTTTACAATCAAAGTATTAGATGATGATTTTGAAAGGCAGCATTTTGATACTTGTACGTTTCTCGAAGTTGTTGCCATTGTAGGAAATACTACCTGGGAGGTAATGAATGCCAAAAAAGCAATTACTGCTGAATGGGAACCTTTTAAAAGCTATACGGAACAAAAACGATTTTATGGTAGGTCAACAGTTCAAACCCTGACCATCCCAGCTGGTTTGGAGAGTACAAACAATCACAAGGCTAAAATGTCTGAGATGGCAAAGAAACAGGGTCAAACGGTCCGTAAAGATGGTAACCCGGAAGCTGCATTTAAGAATGCAGCCAGGGTAATAGAACGCACTTATACGGCTCCTTTCCTTGCTCACAATTGTATGGAACCCATGAATTTCTTTGCCGATGTACGAAATGGTAAAGCTGCACTAGCCGGGCCATTGCAAAAAGCAGAATTAACTGAACAAGCGTTATCAGCTCGTTTAGGAATTCCTGTTGAGCAAATTGATATCCAATTAACCCGCCTGGGTGGAGGCTATGGTCGACGTTCTTATGCTCACTGGGCCATAGAAGCAGCTCTTATCTCCCAAAGAATGAATGCTCCGGTGAAACTCATTTACACCCGGGAAGATGATATGACGGGAGGCATCTATAGGCCGATGTACCAGGTTACCTATAAAGCCGCCTTAGATGAAAAAAATAGTCTAACAGCAATTCATATAAATGCAGGAGGTATTCCAGAAAGTCCTTTATATGCCAATAGATTTCCTGCCGGAGCGGTAGATAACTACCTGGCAGAAAGTTGGACTATCAATACAAATATTACCATTGGTTCTTTTAGAGCACCGCGCTCTAACTTTATGGCGAGTGCGGAACAGTCTTTTCTGGATGAATTGTCGGAAGCGGTTGGAAAAGATCCCATTGATTTCCGTTTGGAGCTTTTAGAAAAAGCCGGGCAGAATCCGGTAGGTGAAAATAATGAATATGATGCGGAACGTTATGCCGGCGTCTTGAAATTGGTAAAAGAAAAATCTAATTGGGGTAGCAGTGATAACGTGTTAAACCTTGGAGTTTCCGCTTATTTCTGTCATAATTCCTATGCTGCCCAGGTCCTGGACATGAAATGGGAGAATAACAAACCAGTTATTGAAAGAGTTACGTGTGCAATTGATTGTGGAATTGTGATTAATCCGGATGCTGCAACGAACCTCTGTGAAGGCGGTATTGTGGATGGTATTGGGAATGCATTGTATGGAGAATTGCCTTTCAAGGATGGTTTACCTGAAAAATCTAATTTCGATAGGTATCGGATGATTCGTATGAGTGAGGCGCCCAAAGAAATTAATGTTCATTTTGTTCAAAATAATATAGATCCTACAGGCCTGGGTGAACCTACCTTCCCCCCTATTTTTGGAGCCTTAGCCAATGCGTTATACCAGGCGACAGGGAAGCGGTATTATCACCAACCCTTTATTTCTAATAAGCCTGTTTAAGGTAGTATGGGAAGTAATCCAAGCCTTATTTTTCAGGTCAAACCAATTTTCTTTTTTATGCCGACCTTTTTTATCCTGTCGGGGAAATAACCCGATTCTTTATTTCTATTTGCATTACGTCTATTTACTATTTATAGCAGTCTTTATTAATGTCCACCATGCTCTAAGTATAAGGCTATTCTAATCTTTATTTCTACAAGCAATGTGAATCAGGACTAGAAATTTTCAACAATGATCAAAATCATTTGATCAGTCATGATAACATTGCATTTTTACATAACTCAAAAACGCTTAATTATGGAAAATTCAACTGCTAATTACAAAAACAAGAAAGCATTCCATCTATTTGTAGCCCAGTCCTATACGGATCTGGTTCAATTGAAGAGAGAAAACAAAAAGGAAGAGTTTAATTCGCTGCTTTTAAAGGTTATGCCCGAGGTGAAACGCTACATCATAAGGAAATTAAATACCGCCATGTCAAAAAATCTTATTCCCAGGGGAAAGTACAAACCTGAGGATATAATGGATCAACTTTTTATTGAGGTATATGACCACTTTGATGAAATTAAGAGCAAAGAAGACTTTCACCCGTGGTTGTTTAAAAAAGCTGATTCACTGCTGGACGAAATCAAGACCGACGAAGAGTTCGATACACTTTTTTTGGACAATATAGATTCCTATGCCCAGGCAGAATGGGATAGCATGGCTGAAAAATTTAGCGTTGATGGCGATGGCGACTATGTTATGATGGAAGAACTGGATGATATATCGTACAAAAGACACGATTATATTTTAAAAAACATTTTCCTGGAGGATAGCAGGGATATGATGGCCAAATTGGATAAAGATCTTGGCAAAGAGAATATTCGTAAGCATACCGAAATGGTATTACATCATTTACCGGCCGATATGCGTACTGTTTTTGAACTTTTTACAGAGCACCAATTTGAGGCATCCGAAATCTCTAAAATACTCAATAGAGAGATTCGGGAAATTGAACAACTCCTGGAAGATGCACGAAGCAGCCTTGAAACCACTTTTTATAAAAGATTTGTAAACGGATTTAAAAAAGAAACAACATGAAAACTACAAGTGCTAACCCTAAACCAGACGTCTTATTAGGAACAGGATTGAATGATTTGCATATAGAAAGCCGGGAATGGCTTGAAACAATAGCCTTCTGGAAAGATGAGATACGTTTCTTTACCCGCATTCTTCAGGAAAAAGAAACTAAAGAGCGTGCAAAATCTGAATTGGGCAGAATACTTGAAAGTCTTGATAAAATTCACGCTGATTTGTTCGATTATATGTCAGAAGAAATAATGAGACATGAAATTCTATTATCACGCCTTCAAAAAGGAGAAAGGGGTTTGGCAGACATTGATTATAGAAATCAGCACGACAAGGTCAAAAGCACTATGGCTAAATTTGAAGGTGAATTCAGGGATTTCAAAAGGTTAGTCTTTGATTATGCCAGGGAACTTTAAGAAAAAAGAATGCTTCAATAAATGGTTGGTTAGTAGAATTTATAATCTGAGCATGACTTCACAATTATGAATTCATGCTCAGTTCGTTGAAAGAATATGGAATTAAAATTTTGATTTGATATTCAAAACAAAGGTCACTTTTACCCAATTTAAAAATACCCTACCAAAAGAAATCATACGGAGTAAACTACATATACTTGGTAAGAAAACGGAAGAATTCCTTTTTCAAATCAGCATAAATCCGCCGTTGAGTCTCCATTTTATTACGAAATTCCAGATGTTTCTTGACTAGCGCAGTATCAAGTGCATCCTGTCCTGTTTGGCTTTGACCTGCTATCCTGGTTTCATGTATTTCTATAGCCTCTTTTAGCTTGTCAATAATCCCGTCATGAAGGATAAATTCATTTTGGTAATGCTCTAGTTGTGCCAGTACCTCTTTATCGGTCCAACGGGTTACCAGCTCGCTTAATCTGTTGTTAAAGGATTTAAGTTCATCTTCCCAAAAAGCCAGTTCAGACCACCATTGTTGGTGTTCAAAGTGCAGGTCAGTGTTGTAAATAACTTCTTTCTCCATGATATTTTGTTTTATTTTTTTCTTATTCATCCTCTTCTACTTCAGCAACAACTCTTTTTCCCATGATCTTTTCCAAATCTTCTTTTTCAACTATTTCTTTTTTCAACAAAAGTTGTGCAAGTTCCTCCAATTCTGATCTGTGTTCCATAAGAAGATCCTTTGTTCGATTGTAGCAGCTGTTCACCAAGTCCTGTACCTCTTTATCTATTAACTGTGCCATATTCTCACTATAGGGTTTCCCAAACATTCGTTCGTTCTGTCCTGTGGAGTCGTAATAACTAATTGGTCCAATTTCCTTATCGAGTCCATAATAGGCAACCATAGTATATGCCTGTTTTGTTACTTTTTCCAAATCATCCAATGCTCCGGATGATATCTCGTTAAAAATAATTTCCTCTGCGGCTCGCCCGCCAAGAGATGCACAAATCTGATCTACAAATTGAGCCCTTGTTACAATTTGCCGTTCTTCGGGCAGATACCAGGCAGAGCCCAGGGATTTTCCCCGGGGAATAATAGATACTTTAACCAGGGAATCCACATTTTTTAAATGCCAGCTTACAACGGCATGCCCGGCCTCATGGTGTGCCACAATTTCCTTTTCCTTGGGTGAAATTATTTTACTCTTTCTTTCCAGTCCTCCTACAACCCGGTCCCTGGCCTCCATAAAATCTTCCTGCTCAACCTCCTCCTTCTTTTTTCGTGCAGCGATGAGTGCAGCTTCATTACAAATATTGGCAATATCGGCCCCCGAAAATCCCGGACTCAATGCCCCAAGTTCCTGAAGGTTTACATTTTTAGATAATTTAAGGTCGCGTATATGAACCCCAAAAATTTCAATTCGCTCTTGTTTGTTGGGTAGTTCAAGGTAGATATGCCGATCAAACCTGCCAGGCCTTAACAAGGCCTTGTCTAAAACATCGGGGCGGTTGGTGGCGGCTAATACAATAACACCTGTATTAGGACCAAAACCATCTAACTCGGTTAGCAATTGATTTAAAGTACTTTCCCTTTCATCATTTGCCTGAAATGCATTTATCTTTCCACGTGAACGACCCACCGCATCTATCTCATCAATAAAAATTATACTAGGTGCTTTTTCTTTCGCTCGCCTGAATAGATCCCGAACCCTGGAAGCACCTACTCCGACAAACATTTCTACAAACTCGGAACCAGACATAGAAAAGAAAGGTACTCCTGCTTCTCCTGCTACTGCTTTTGCCATCAAGGTTTTACCAGTTCCGGGAGGACCAACCAACATAACTCCCTTGGGAATTTTAGCGCCTAATTTGGTGTAATGCTCCGGGTGTTTGAGAAAATCAACCACTTCAATAACCTCTGTCTTAGCCTCTTTCAAACCGGCAATGTCATCGAAAGTAACCTTACTTTTATGACCTTTCTCCGTTAACTGTGGAGATGACTTTCCAAAATTGAACAGGGGATTCGAGCCTCCTCCTGTACGCATTCTTCGAAAAAAATATCCCCAGAATAGTAACAAAAATATAAGAGGTAAAAGCCACGGAATGATATTCCACATATTTATTCGGTTCTCATAACTTACTTCTACTTCTTCCTCAGTAGTGAATTCCTGTTGTGCTATGGCCATTTTGTTTTCAAAACTTTCCACAGAACCAATCTGGATAGCATAATGTGGTCCTGTTTTAGAGCTAATGGCATTATCCCTAATCCATTGATGCTTTGAATCCGACAGACTTTCTTCTTTGATATATACTTCGGCCACTTCCTTGTTGATAACCACTATTTTAGCAACCTCATGTTGAGAAAGCATAGTATGCTCAAACTCTTGCCAGGTTATTTCTTTGGTAATAGCAACAGGATTTGAAAAAATATAAAACACCAGAAGTGTCGTAAAAAGCAAAATATAACCCAGATTGATATTATATCCTCCGCCTGGCTGTTTCGGCTTCCCTTTTTTGGAGGGATCAATATTCGTTTTTTTATCAGACGATTGTTTCATAATTTTTATTCAGACAGGATGAGCAGATAGCAATTGAAATAGCATCATTCGCAAATCACCGGATATAAAAATATATCTATATAATCATCCCTGAAATGATGTAGGTCATTCCTAACTATTCAGACATGCTATTATTTTGTAATTAAAATTATAAGGCATGGCTAATTTTAAAATGTTTCGATATCTTTTGGTCCTTACTACCTTGATTTTCATTGGTAGCTGCGGCCCGGTTGTAGTCACTACAGGAATCAGTGAACCCCCACCCCCATGGTTCTATCCTAATCGGGTGGAAGTGGTGCGCTATGTCTATTTCCCGGAATACTTTTTTTACTATGACCTATCGGCCCGCACTTATATTTATTTGGACGGGGGCGTTTGGGTTAGGCGAAATGTATTGCCGCCAAGATATCGCAATTTAGATCTGCGGCGCTCACGGTATGAGCGGATAAAAGGATATCGTAACGATGACATCCAAAGGTACCATGAGGAACATAACGCCAATCGGGGCAGAAGCAATAGAAATACACCCGGCAGAAGAGGTTGATATAATAACTCAATAAATTTAAAACCATGAAAAAACTAAAGAGCAGTATCGAAATACTACTGATAGGGCTGGTAACTATTTCACTGGCATCATGTAAGGATATAAATGGTTTAACAGAAAGCAGCGATATTGAGCTGCCGCAATTTTATGCCGATCAAAGAAGCAGTGGCCAGACCTACCAAAATGACATAAGAGAAATCCAGAGAGGACCGGTTGATTTTACCGAAACCGCCAAAAAGGTATTGGATGCAGTTGTTCATATCAGGTCGCTACAGACCAGTATGAGCGACAATTCCGATAGACTGCCTCCTGATTTACCAGATTTATTTCGGGATTTTTTCGGAGACCGTTTTCAAATGCCCGAAAATATGCCAAGGCAACCTATGTACGGCTCCGGATCTGGTGTAATTATTGACAAAAAAGGACATATCGTGACCAATAACCACGTTATCCAAAATGCCACTGAGCTGGAGGTTACGCTCCACAATAATGAAACCTACAAGGCTACTGTAATTGGAGCCGACCCCACTACAGATCTGGCCTTACTACAAATTAATGGCAAGGATTTAAAAGCCTTA
>NZ_CAMYIP010000142.1:2220-3480 GCF_947258525.1 uncultured Eudoraea sp. | reverse complement strand
TGAAGAGGCTGAATTTGACATTTCTATAAGAAGCAATACCGAGGGTATCACCATTGAATTTGATCTTTCCCAGATTTTTGATGTGGTGTCCGGAGTGGACCTTTCGCAGGCTGCAGATGGCAATGAAAATGGCACCATTGAAATAAGCCCTGAAGATACGGATGGAAACAATGCCCTTGCAGAGACCATACGGGAGCGCATTAAAACCGCAATTGACCTATTGGACGATTAAATTTTCAAAAATCCATAATCAAAAAGCTTTCTGCAAACACAGAAAGCTTTTTTCTTTTTATGCGCCTAAATTAATCTAGAACTTCAACTGCTCATCCTTTTCCCATAACCCCCAATAGGTTTCTACATCTCCTTCGGTTACTCCTTTCGAGGATTCATCAAAAGAAGATAAGTGAAAAGATTTCAATTTAGTCTTCCTGTGCCACTTCTGCATATTCATAAAGTACTTCAGGTAATTTTCATAGGAAGGAAAAGCCCCTTCGAGGTTGGTGCCCTGGCTGGGCCAGCCCGTTTCTGAGATGATCACATTTTTTCCAATACCCTTACGTAAAGCCCTTTGAAACATGTCCTTGATATACAGAGGTGAATAATCCATATCACAGTCTTCCCAGAAAGAGTAGCAATTGGCGAGAACTACATCACAGGCCTCTAGAATAAGCGGCCGTTCAGTAAATTCATAATAGGCGTCCATATAGGCCACAGGAACTTTCACGTTGATCCCATCTCTAACTTGGTGAGATTACCGGTGAAATCACCAACGATGACCTTTTAGGGAATATTTTTGCCAACTTTTGCATCGGGAAGTAATTATTAGTAACTATAAATCCTATTAATCCCTATATTGACTAAAATATTATTTTGATGAGTATTAATAAACAACAAAAATTAACCGGCCTAAAGTTAGCAAAACATAGAATCAAAAATGGCCTGATATTATATAGCATTCGAAATTTATTAACCCGCATTGGGCTTGATATTTATCCTTATTATTGGATGCAAGAAGGACTTTATAAGATAGATAAGCCTCCAATTAAAGGAGAATTCAATGATTATAGCATTGAATATTTAAGCCTTGAGGATGTAGAAAGAATTAGTGACATCTTGGCTGATTCAAGCGGGGCTGAATTAGTAAAAAGATTTAAAAACGGGGAAAAATGCATTGGATTAAAACACGCGGGTAATGTTGCCGCATTTATGTGTATTGAATTTAAAGATTTTAGATTGCTCGATAGACTTTTTGAGTTAAAA
>NZ_CAMYIP010000142.1:0-2186 GCF_947258525.1 uncultured Eudoraea sp. | reverse complement strand
GAAAAATGCATTGGATTAAAACACGCGGGTAATGTTGCCGCATTTATGTGTATTGAATTTAAAGATTTTAGATTGCTCGATAGACTTTTTGAGTTAAAAGGCAATGAAGCATATTTATTAAATATGTTTACGTTCGAAGAGTTCAGAGGGAAAAATTTAGCTCCTTACCTCAGGTATCGCAGCTATGAAGTGCTAAAGCAAGAGGGAAAAGATACTTTTTATAGTACTACGGCATATTTTAATAATTCTGCTATTAAGTTTAAAAAGAAACTTAAAACTAAAAGACTAAAATTATACTTGAGTATAAAATTGTTTAAGAAATTTCATTGGAATTATCTTGTAAAGAAATATTCAAATTAAGCCGCTGCATAAGCTTACTATTTATTGACTTAAAATTAGAGTGAACGAAAACCGTCAGGTTTCTACCCGGGTCATTGATCCGAGAATTACCAAAATCTGCCTAATTCCTAAATGAAAAGTTTAAGTGACTTTAAGCTCCGAAGGATGGGGAATTAAACTGTTAATTGAATTAGGGCACATTATATTCAAAAAACGTGAAAGAAAAGTTAGAATACTTTTGCGATTAATGTTATTAAAAATGCATCCGAAATGTCCTTAATCACGGACTTTATTTTCACGATTTTGTGATTGATACATTCTTAACCTGTCTGTAACAATAATTACATAAGTCTTCTCCTTGCCAGAAGTATGACATTTGTCATAAAATTGAAGCAATAATGGACCTAATTTCGGTGTCAAATTATATTAAACTAAATATTCTCATGGAAACAATGTCCGAAGTAAAAGCTAGAGTCTACAGGTTTGGAAATAAAACAGCAGATGGAAACAGTAAAATGAAAAACCTGTTGGGCGGCAAAGGTGCAAATCTTGCAGAAATGAGTGCAATAGGTATTCCCGTACCTCCCGGTTTTACAATTACTACAGAGGTTTGCACAGAGTATAACGAATTTGGTAAGGAACAGGTAATACAAAATATAAAGAAAGAAGTTAAGGCGTCCATTAAGAATATTGAGGATATTATGGGAGCTAAATTTGGGGATACCGAAAATCCACTGTTAATTTCTGTTCGCTCTGGAGCCCGTGTTTCCATGCCGGGTATGATGGATACGGTATTGAACCTTGGTCTGAATGATGATGTGATCCCCGGATTAGTAAAAAAGACAAATAATGAACGCTTCGCATGGGATTCCTATCGTCGTTTTATTCAAATGTATGGCGGGGTTGTTCTTGGAATGAAACCGGAAACTAAAGAAGATATAGATCCTTTTGAGGAAATAATGGAACATCTGAAGGATAAGCGAAGTATAGAATTAGATACTCAGTTTACCATACAGGATTTACAGGATTTGGTTTATGACTTTAAGGATGCGGTAAAAAAACGAACAGGTAAAGATTTTCCGTTAGATCCATGGGATCAATTGTGGGGTGCTATTATGGCTGTATTCGATAGCTGGAACGGGGACAGAGCTATTTATTATCGGAAAATGCACGGCTACCCTGCAGATTGGGGAACAGCTGTTAATGTACAGGCCATGGTTTACGGTAACATGGGAGATAATTCAGGAACCGGGGTTTGTTTTACAAGAGATGCCGGAACCGGTGAAAACGTTTTTAATGGTGAATACCTTATTGATGCTCAGGGCGAAGACGTTGTAGCCGGCGTCAGAACCCCACAGCAAATAACAAAATTAGGTTCGGAGCGATGGGCAAAACTTGCTCAGATAGAAGAAATTGAAAGGGCCAAAAATTACCCTTCATTGGAAGAACTTATGCCTGCCATTTATTCTGAATTGGATGACTACCAGGAAACTCTGGAAAAACATTATCGCGATATGCAGGATATGGAGTTTACCATACAGGAAGGTAAACTTTGGATACTTCAAACCAGAAATGGCAAAAGAACAGGTGCTGCAATGGTTAAAATTGCTGTGGATCTTTTAAGAGAAGGTCAGATTGATGAAAAAGAGGCCCTAATGCGTATCGAACCAAATAAATTGGATGAATTACTGCACCCTGTATTCGACCAGAGTCGATTAAACAAAGATGATATCATTGCACAGGGATTACCTGCCTCACCAGGTGCAGCTACCGGACAGATTGTTTTTTTCGCTGATGAAGCAGATAAATATAAGTATACTATACTTACAAGAATAGAGACATCACCC
>NZ_CAMYIP010000141.1 GCF_947258525.1 uncultured Eudoraea sp. | reverse complement strand
ATCATGGAGAGATTACAAGGTTGGAAATTAGTAAAAATAGAAAAAAACCCGAGCAGGCTGTTCTTGCTGGAAATGCACTTGGTGAACTATACAGAATTGGATTATCGGGCCTTATGTATAGTACGGCTGACAGGGGAAATGAAGAACGTAAAATGAGGAAATAAATTTATAACCGGAAAGGAAGTATAATGGCAACAAACTCTTCAACTGCAGTGCAAAAAATCATTAATAATTATTTTATTCTATATCCCCACGAAGCAGCTAAGCTCATCAGCAAATTTAAGGAAGAAGAAATTTTACACTACATAAGCGGGCAACCTATCGATATTGCTTCAAGAGTTTTTTCAGGTATTAATCCTGACACTGCTGCAGGAGTGGCAGCAAAAATGAGCGTGGAATTATTTTCTCAACTATTTCCCAGGCTGGATCCCAATTTAGCTGCGCGATTATTATCACGTCTTGATAAAAATATTGTTGAAAGCAGGTTATTGTTACTACCAGCTAATCTAAATAAAGAATTAAGAGAATTAATGTTGTATCCCCCGGAAACTGCGGGATATCTTATCGATACGAAAGTGACAACCTTTTATCCTGAGGATACAGTTGAGGATGTATTGAAAAGATTAAGGGGTGTAAAAGATCGTCGTATCGTAAACGTTTATATTATAGATACTGAAGGTTCTTTACTTGGAGTTATTCCGCTTCAGGATTTAGTTGTATCAGAGCATAGTGAAATTCTGGGAAATCTCATTCACTCTACGCCGGTTGCAATAAATGCAATATCACCGCGTGAAGATGTTGTTAAACTTTTAGAAGAGCGAAAGTTGATTAACCTGCCTGTTGTAGATTTTGAAAACAAACTCCTGGGAGTAATTAGATACGACACATTAGTTAATGCTACTAAACAAGATGCAACAGAAGATGTACAGGCAATGTTTGGTGCTGGTAGGGATGAGAGGGCTTTATCTAAGGTATCATTTGCTGTTCGAAAACGCCTTCCCTGGTTAGAAATAAATCTGGCTACTGCGTTTCTTGCAGCAACTGTTGTGGGAATGTTTGAAGACACTATAGCACGAGTGACAGTATTAGCTGTTTTTTTACCGGTTGTTGCAGGTCAATCGGGTAACACCGGCTCACAGGCTTTGGCTGTTACAATTCGTGGTCTGGCTCTTCGAGAAATTAGATCACGCCATTGGTTTAAAATTGCGCGGAAGGAAATAGCTGTTGGATTTATAAATGGAGTTGTTGTCGCTCTGACTACCGCAGTTATAGTTTATTTTTGGACGGGGTCAACCGGGTTACCCATTGTGATTGGTGTATCTATGATTATTTCAATGGTCATTGCGGGGATGGCAGGAGCTGTTATTCCTATAATGCTGAAAGCATTTGGACAGGATCCGGCACAGTCATCTTCAATTGTTTTAACTACCGTAACTGATGTGTTTGGATTTCTCAGCTTTCTAGGCCTAGCCACTGTTCTGGGGAATGCACTCGGAATAAATTAAACTTAATTAGCAAGTTCAGTATTTTTATTTGAGCTGAACTTTATTTAACATGGCCTTATATATATTATGCAAAGTTTTTAATAGTTATATAGAAATCGAATCAATAAATAAAGGAGTAAAAATCATGTTATTAATAAGCAAAAGGTTTGTAATGTTCATTATCATCCTTCTTATCCCAACATTAATGTTTTCCCAGGATGGTAAGGTGCTGAATCGAATTCTGAAAAGCGGAGAGTTACGAGTAGGAACTAGTGGCAGCCAACCCCCTTTTACTGTGAAATCTAAGGACGGAGAACTGATGGGCTATGAAGTAGAATTGGCTAAGCTATTAACAGACGCAATGAATTTAAAATTGAAGTTTGTTGTAAAACCTTTTTCAGAACTTTTACCGGCGTTGGAAAAAGGTGAAATAGATGTGATTATGTCTGGTATGACTATAACGCCGGAGCGCAATTTAAAGGCCACTTTTGTAGGTCCATACATAGTGTCCGGGAAGTCGATACTGGCTAAATCTAAAAGACTATCTGCTCTGGATGAAATGACTGAAATAAACCGCCCCACAATTAAGGTTGCAGCATTAGATGGTTCAACAAGTCAGCGTTTTGTAGAAAAACTGGCTCCAAAGGTTGAGCTCGTTACTACTAAGGATTATGAGACCGCGGTGAACATGGTTATGAACGATGAAGTGGACATTATG
>NZ_CAMYIP010000140.1 GCF_947258525.1 uncultured Eudoraea sp. | reverse complement strand
TTCGTGGTTGTAGTTTTTAACCTCTCAAAATAGATACGATCCTCCTGAATGTTTTTGAATCGGAGATTTATAATATCCTTCATGTTCATTCCATTGCAATAGTAGGAGAGAAGCCACATGTCCTTTGCTAATTGTTGATTAGATCCTTCCTCTACTTTATAATCTATAATGCTTTTAATTTGCTCAATGGTTAATACCTTCTTAATGTTTCTTGGAGCCTTGGGCTGATATTTATTTTTTCCAAAAGGATAATATTTTCTATCTACCATTTCAGCATCAATAGCCTGGTTATATATAGATCTTAAACTTCTGATATAAATACTGATGGTAGTTACTGACCTGCCTTCAGAAATCATATAGCTTTCATAATTCTTAAGAAAGTCAGATGTAACGTCCATTAAATTCAGTTTTGACTTAAACCTCTTCAATGAATTTTTGGCATCATTGTATATACTGCTTGTACTTATCTTTCCCTGACTTTTCAGAGCATCTAATTTCTGATCAAATAAGGCATAGACATCTGTGACTTTGACTGATCTATTATCATAAAGTCTTGACTTGAATTCTTCGAAAGAAAAGGTATCCAATTGATGGATGATGTCTTTAGCTCTGTTTTCCCAATCAGCAATTTTATTTTTGTAAATCCGTAGTTCCTTTCTTACAGACCCATTCTGAATTCTATCGTAATCAGTAACAATAAGGTCTAAGCCAATTGAATAATATTTTTGAACTCTATTGAGGGTAACTCGAATTTTGACAGGGAACAGGCCATTGTTCTTTGGTCGGCGAAGGTCTAGAACAATCTTGTAGTTAGGGTACATAATATCGAATATTTGCATACAATTCACATACAAATTTCAAGTTAATCAAGAAGGATGGGTAAAGTAAAAGTATCGTAAACCACTATAAATCAACATAAAGAGTAAGAAATAGTAAAGAGAGGTACATATAGATAAAGGATCTGATCCGCTTTGGGAGCAGGGGGTCGTAGGTTCGAATCCTACCACCCCGACTTATCAGTCTGAATATCAAGCACTTACAAATTGATTTGGCTCTAGTTTAACTTTGCGTTGATTTTATTATTTCATATCTACTGGATAACATTGTATACCGTTGATAAGCCTTTACATCCTGGGCTGACATCTTCGCGAAATCTTTTACGAACTGTTTGCTTTCCTTTAGGGTTTCTTTGAGCCTAAACCAGTTGAGGTACTGCTGCAGATATTTAGTAGAAACGCCCCAGAATTTATTGTCAATCCATTTCTTCAACCTGTGATGGGCAGAGTTTACATGTTGGATATGATAGACCCCATGCTTAACACGTTCTTTCAAGTCTGAACGTAAAGGATGATGCTCTAATTGGTTATCAATGGCAAAACCTTTGTAGCTTACATGAGAGTCTGTGCATAAAACAGTTTGGCTGGTGAGCCGTTTCCCAATAGCATTTTCTATGTCGTTTTTTTTCAGTCTTCCGGCAGCCGCTACCGTTAAATCCATCTGATCTTTGCGGTCTAAAGTTACAATAACAGCTATGTGTTCGCTATTAACGCCTTTCTTGGAAGATGTTCCTCCTCGTTTTCTTGGTTTTCGCCCTTGTTTTGTCTTCCCTTTTTCTGAATGTAAAAAGAATGTCTCATCACTTTCAGTTATTCCGGTAAATTCCCCTTTTTCAGATTCTTCTACTGAGGAGAGTATCTTATGCCGCCAATCAAATGCCGTCTTTTTATTGATGCTCAACGTTTCCTTAATCTTATCGAGGGTTTTTTCTTCCAACATGAGTTGCAGATAAGCATCTATTTTATCTTTTTGATGAAGTCCAGCCATCCACGTGCCTGAGTATTCTGTAAAGCTACGCTTACATGATTTGCATTTGTAACGGTGCGCTCCTTTATCTTTTCCAAATTTCACATACTTAGTATGACCACAGTGAGCGCAGCATCCCTGCTTGTTGTCCAAAATGCTTCTTCGCAATTCCTGGCAACGGGGAATGCCCTTGCCAGTTTCATCAAGTTGCTGGAGCTCTTCTATTAATGCTTGACGCTCATTAGCTGACAAGCCTGTGAAATACAACTTTATCGCTTCCTTTTCCATACATTAAAGATACAAATAATAGCTATATTAAACTAGAGCCTATTGATTCAATACTTACTTGCTTGTCAGGCCATTAGCGTTGTAAGCTATAGAAAAAAAGCCATCATATTTTTCACTATTTCT
>NZ_CAMYIP010000139.1 GCF_947258525.1 uncultured Eudoraea sp. | reverse complement strand
CTGGCATTCAATATAATTTTCTTTCTGCAAGAGGTATTTCTTGTTCTTGGTAAAAAGGCGCTTGGCCTGCAATCTTTTCTATACCATAACAATCATACCTGGGTGGGAGAACATCCCATGGCTTCATTGATGCAGGGTTCAGGAGCGCTGGCAATTTTCTTAATCGGATTGACCTGTTTGGCTATTTTTCAATTTATTCGAAACTCCGGAAGTATTTGGAAACTATTCATATTGTGGATGGCTTTTCATGGACTTATACAATCTATTCCTCAAGTGATAATCGGGTATTTAAACCCGGGCACCGATGTGGGTGAGGCGCTTGTAGGATATTTGAAACTAAGTGAACCCTTGCTGATAAGCCTGTCAATAATAAGTGCCATTGCTATGGCCTTGCTGTGTATTCGGTTTAGCAAACTTCTGCTGGAATTTGCTCTCGTTGATGCCGATTTAAACCATCCTAAGGTGAAGCTAAGGTATATTCGGTATATCGCCGTAGGTGCAGCTATTATAGGCAGCATCTTTGTTGTGCCATTTAGGATTCTTCCTATGGGTCAGGCGGTTACACCTTTTATCGTCTCCGCTTTTTCAATCCCCTGGATATGGGCTGCCGCAGCTCGTAGCAGACCCATAAGACATGTTCCCAATAGAATAAATGAGAAAGTAGCTTGGAGTCCTGTCTTATTACTTCTGCTGCTTTTAATTTTCTTTAGATGGGCCCTGGTACCCGGGCTGGAGTTTCGGCCATGATGCTTGCACTAGCGGAGTGAAAAATCCAAATCGGAAATCTCAAATTCCAAAATTCAAATTCCAATGGTGCTGCAGAATACTTTGTCATTTGGTGCTTGTCATTTGGTATTTGTAATTTGTAATTTATAAAGAATCTGATGCTCGCGCTAGCGGGGGCTTGCATATAACCATATTCATTCACAACTGATTAATTTGAAATGTCTTTAATGCGTTGTACGATTCGTAAATAAAACCCCGTAAATTTATCGAAGAATTTATAGAAGTCATGATTGACGGCATCAATTAGATACCCCTATGGGGATTTATACCATATAAAAGGAGGATAGGTCTCTTTATCCGGCGAACCGAAATGTTAATGAATTCTTTTGGTACTGATATAACAAGTTGGCAAAAATTAAAAAAAATGAAATGAAAAAATTATTTTCGATACTTATAGTGATAGCTGTTTTTTACAGTTGTGACCCGGTGGCCAATATGGAGGCTAATATCGAAAACCTAACAACCCGGGACTTAATTATTGAATTTGTGTCGTTTAACCAAGACTTAAGTAAAACTTTGGAAATTCCTTCAAATGAAACTGGGCTCTTTCAGGAAGGCTTTGATATTGGAAATGATTTTCTTGAACCTTCCTTAACTGAATATGATTCCGTAGTGGTCAAAAATAATTCAGAACAAATCTTAAAAGTTTATAAACCGAATGATCCTGGAAAGAATATTTATATCATAGATGAATACTGGTTGTCAAGTGAGCCATCAAAAAGATTTTTTAAATACCAATACGAAATCAACAATGAGGATTTAGAATAAAACTTTTGCCAACATTGTGTATAATTCATCACGCCAAGGCGTGACGAAATCATACACTAAACGTTGGCGGTCATTAAAGGGTACGTAACAAATTTAAATTGAGTTTAAGAAGTATGAACTAAAAAATGCTAATAGTGGAATTATGCTAACAGATATCAATCCAAAATTACCGATGCGTGACAAAAATGTCACAAGAGAATTTTACTCAAATCAATTAGGGTTTAATCAATTTGGAAGTGCTGATTTTGATGGCTATTTGATCATGGAAAAAGAAAAAATTCAAATTCACTTTTTTGAATTTAAAGAACTTGACCTGAAAGAAAATTATGGGCAAGTTTATATCCGAACTGACAACATTGACGAATTTTACAAATCATTATTGGAAAAACAGACTGAAATTCATCCAAATGGAAAACTCGCAATCAAACCTTGGGGGCAAAAGGAATTTTCAATTCTTGATCCAGACAGCAATCTATTGACATTCGGACAAAATATTTAAAAAAACGAACCGACAACAATGGCTATAATCCTCCAAAGGCGGACAGGTTCATCACGCCAAGGCGTGACGAAATCATAGCCAACACGTTAGCGACAATTACCACCTACCCAGGAATTCAATTGAGAATTCAACAATCTAATGCAATAAATTTCGTTTATCAAT
>NZ_CAMYIP010000138.1 GCF_947258525.1 uncultured Eudoraea sp. | reverse complement strand
TTTTTTATAAATGGCACATCAAAATAAACTTTCATTAAATAAGCTTTTCAAGAATTTTATTATTGCCGTAACCGGTAAGGAAACCGAATTTACAACCGGTAGTATTCGCAAAGCGATATTTATGCTTTCCATACCCATGATCCTGGAGATGATGATGGAATCTATTTTTGCTATTGTTGATATAGCCTATGTATCTCAGGTAAGTGTAAATGCGGTAGCCACAATTGGCCTTACCGAATCCGTAATAACCCTGGTTTATGCAATTGCCATTGGTCTTAGTATGGCTGCTACAGCGGTCGTAGCGCGCAGGATAGGGGAGAAGGATCTTCGCGGTGCCAGGGAAGCTGCTATGCAAGCCATTATTTTAGGTATAGTGGTGGCCCTGTGCATTGGCAGCGTAGGCTTCTTATTTGCAAAGGAAATCCTGGCGCTTATGGGAGGGGAGCCCGATTTAATTGCTGAGGGTTACGGTTATACACAATTACTGATAGGGGGCAATATTACCATTGTTCTCCTATTTCTGATCAACGCCATATTCAGAGGAGCAGGAGATGCCTCCATTGCAATGTGGACCCTTGTATTATCTAATGGTCTGAACATAATTCTAGACCCTATTTTTATTTTTGGATGGGGGCCTGTTCCAGAATTCGGAGTGATGGGTGCCGCTATAGCAACGAACATTGGAAGAGGAACAGCTGTTTTATTTCAATTTGCCATTCTTTTCTTTGGGTGGAGCAGAATAAAACTGGGTGTGCAGGATATTCTTCTTCGTTTTAAGGTAATGCTCAACCTGGTGCAGGTCTCCATGGGAGGTATAGCTCAATTCCTGATCGGTACTTCCAGTTGGGTATTCCTGATGAGACTGATGTCTGAATTTGGAAGCGAAGTGCTCGCCGGATATACCATTGCTATCCGGGTGATGATGTTTACATTTATGCCTGCATGGGGCATGAGTAATGCCGCCGCTACCTTAGTAGGACAAAATTTAGGAGCAAAACAACCGGAAAGGGCAGAAAAATCTGTTTGGATTACCGGGAAGTATAATGCTATTTTCATGCTTAGCGTATCTGTGATTTATTTATTGTTTGCAGGCGAGATTATAGGATTATTCACTGAGGTGAATACGGTTATTGAGAATGGTTCTCTTTGTTTACGAATTGTAGCTGCAGGATATCTTTTTTATGCCTATGGTATGGTAATATCCCAGGCCTTTAATGGGGCTGGCGACACAAAGACCCCTACCAAAATAAATTTCATAGCTTTTTGGGTATTTCAATTGCCCTTTGCATATCTGGCCGCCATTACTTTTGAATTAGGGGCTTTAGGGGTCTTTCTTGCAATTACCCTGGCTGAAGTTATGCTATCTGTTATAGCTATCATCTGGTTTAAAAAGGGCTATTGGAAAAAAGTTCAGGTATAGCCTATTTTTGTAACTTTATAAATTGAAAAATTTTATATGGAATATAAGAAACAAGGAATCAATACAATTTGCACCCATGTCGGGGAATTGGAGGATACCCAGTACAAAGGAGCAGTTTCACCTTTATACATGAGCACTTCGTATGCCTTTGAAGATGTCGATATAAAAAGATATCCGAGGTATTTCAACACGCCTAATCAAAAAGCGCTGTCAGAAAAAATAGCCGCCCTCGAACATGCGGAAGATGCCATGATATTTGGTAGTGGAATGGCTGCGGTAAGCACTGCTCTTTTGGCCTTTTTGAAAGCCGGGGATCATGTGGTATTGCAAAATATGCTGTATGGAGGGACATATAATTTGATTACAAAACAATTTGAAAATTTTGGAATTTCATATTCATTCACTGAAGGCCTTAAACCTTCAGATTTCGAAGCAAAAATCAGGGAAAACACCAAAGTCATTTATGTTGAAACCCCATCAAACCCCTTGTTGACAATCACCGATCTTGCGGCTATAGCAGAGCTGACAAAGAAATATAAGCTAGTCTCAATGATCGATAATACATTTGCCAGTCCGGTAAATCAAAATCCGATTGATTTCGGCATTGACGTGATCATCCATAGTGCTACAAAATACATGGGAGGACACTCAGATATTTGTGCAGGTGCTGTTGCTTCGTCCCGTTCAAATATGGAACGTATTTTTCAATTGGCAATAAACCTCGGTGGCAGTCTTAGCGATTATACCGTATGGCTATTAGAACGCAGTATTAAGACGATGGGAATCCGTGTTAAACAACAAAATAAAAATGCCATGCACCTGGCAGAATACCTGGATGGAAATGCAAATATTAAGAAGGTATACTATCCGGGCCTGAAATCTCATCCTGACCATGCTTTGGCAAAATCACAGATGCATGGCTTTGGTGGAATGCTTTCCTTTGAACTAATAGAAGCTATAGATGCCACAGAATTTAGAAAGGCACTTAAACTTATTAAATCATCAATGAGTTTGGCAGGGGTTGAAAGTACAATGTTATCTCCAACTCAGACTTCACACGCGCTCTTATCAGAAGAAGACCGATATAAACAGGGAATTTCCGACGGATTAATTCGCTTTTCCATAGGGATAGAAGAACCCGAAGATCTGATAAAGGATATAGAACAGGCTTTGAGAGAAATAAAAGTATCTCAACCCGCATTAAAGAGCTAGACAAATACCAGATTATTACCATATGAAATTAGATATTTTAGTTTTTGGAGCACATCCTGATGATGCTGAGTTAGGAGCTGGTGCAACGATAGCCAAAGCAACTGCGCATGGCAAAAAAGTTGGCATTGTGGATATGACCAGGGGGGAACTCGGTACAAGAGGTACTCCCGAAATCAGAGACCAGGAGGCAGAAAAAGCTGCCAAAATATTGGGGATCGCAGTTCGCGAAAACCTAGAATTCGCCGATGGATTTTTTATAAATGATAAAAAGCACCAATTGGCGGTGATTCAAATGGTAAGAAAATACCAGCCGGACATTGTATTGTGCAATGCAATTGAAGACCGGCATATAGATCATGCAAAGGGAAGTAAATTGGTAAGTGATGCCTGTTTTCTTAGTGGACTCGTAAAAATAGACTCAAAATTACCGGGAGATGACGAGTGGCAGCAAGCATGGCGGCCAAAACAAGTGTATCATTATATTCAATGGAAAAACCTGGACCCCGATTTTGTTGTTGATGTTTCCGGCTTTATTACTAAAAAAATGGATGCGATTTCTGCCTACGCATCTCAATTTTACGATCCGAAGAGTAAAGAACCTAATACACCGATTAGCAGTAAAAACTTTACAGACAGTATAGCTTACAGAGCACGGGATCTAGGACGTTTGGTAGGTGTTGAACACGCTGAAGGATTCAATGTGGAACGACAGATTGCGGTAAATAATCTTTGGGATATTTTTTAAACAGCCTGACTATAGCTTTTCTCCCTTTTTGGTAGTGTGAAAAAGAAACAACTGCCTTTGCGAAGCGCACTTTCCACCCAAATACTACCACCGTTCTTTTCGACCATTTCTTTGCATAGAGATAGTCCAAGTCCGGTTCCTTTTTCATTATTGGTTCCGTAAGTAGTGATATTGGAATTCTTCTCAAATAAATTCTTCACAGTAATCTTATCCATTCCTACACCTGTATCTTTAATTGAAACCTCCCATAAATTATCACGTTCGCGTGCAGATATTGTAATCATACCATTTTGAGGCGTGAACTTTAGTGCATTGCTGATAAGGTTCCTCACAACAATATCTATTTGATTGCTATCGGACCAGGTTAGTGTATTTTCAGTAAGTTCGCTAACTATTTTTATTGACTTCTTTTTAGCTATTTCAGATAATAATTTAATATTCTCAGAAACAAGGGATTCAAGGGCCATTAGTGAAGGTTTGGTTACTGCACCGTTCATTTGGGTATGACCCCAGCTTAGAAGGTTGTTTAAGGTAAATGAAATATGATCAACATCTTCCTTTAGTTTTGGTACAAACTCCAAAAACTCTTCCGTATCTATATCTCCATCCGAATAAAGCCTAAGCAGTTCCTGTAAGGCACCCACAGGACCTCTCAGGTCGTGACCTATGATTGAGAATAGTTTGGTTTTTGTTTCATTGCTGTTCTCAAGTTCAATCTCTCTTTTTTCGAGGATCACTTGCTTGGCTTGCAATTCACTATTTAGGTGTTTTTGAATTTTTTGCCCTCTATGCACAACATAGGTGACTACCATAAATATCATCAATATAACAAGGGCAGCATTCACATAGCGCTGTTGTTCCGCTAATGCCTTCTCGTTTTCTTCAATCAGCATTTGCTTTTGATTATCATATTCTGTTTTGGTCTTCAGCATCGTCAGACTCTTTTTGTTTTCATTTCTGGAAAGTGTATCTGACAATTGTTGATAGAGTTCGTGAAATTTTAGCGCATTCACATAACTCTTCTTATTTTTATTTATTCTATAAAGTGTAAAGGCGCATTTTTGGGTACCTTCAAGAAATTGTATCCGATCAGATATTTCATAGGCCTGTTGAGCAAAATTTTCAGAGATACTATCCTTACCCTGCCCCAGGAATGCTTCAGCCATACCATTAAACAAGTCGATTTTACCCCGGTCATCATCCAAATTTTTATGAAGCATTTCACTTTGGTTATACCAGTAAAGCGCCCATTTGTATTTATTTTCTTTAAGATATACCTTACCCTTAATTTCATATGTAAACGCCAACCAATCCAAGATCTTGTGCTTTTCAAAAATGGCAATACTTTTATTGATATTAAACATTGCATAGTCTAGTTTGCCCATATCTGCATAGACAGATGCTAAATTGCTCAAAGTCTCTGCCATGATAACTTCATCTCCCAGTTCACCATTAATTTTTTTAACTTTTTTGTAAAAATCGAGAGATTGTGTATAGTCCTTTTGAGAGGCATACAGGTTGGCAATGTTTTCATTCATAATAGACAACATCGATTGGTTCCCTATTTCTTCGGCAATTTCTATACCTTGCAAGTACCCCGTTAAGGCACTGGCATAGTCACCCTTATAGGCATTTTCACCTGCAAGGTTATTTATGATTCTAAGGCTTAAGTCCTTGTTGCCAAGTTCTTCTGCAATCTCGTGACCAGCAGCATAATAACTAATTGCTTTATCTGAATCTCCCTTATCTGAGTAGTAATCTCCCAGGCGTAACCTGGATCTGCATTCGCCCTCTCTGTAACCGGATTCAAGGCTCAATTGAAGTGCCTCCTCTGAAAGAAGCAAAAGGC
The DNA here is from genome assembly GCF_947258525.1 of uncultured Eudoraea sp. Taxonomy (GTDB): domain Bacteria; phylum Bacteroidota; class Bacteroidia; order Flavobacteriales; family Flavobacteriaceae; genus Eudoraea. The sequence goes on along the minus strand of NZ_CAMYIP010000138.1, from coordinate 3,340 downwards.
TATCTGTATTATAATACCTCAGCTCAGATCCTAATTTGTTTAAGAGGTCAATATAAAGGGTATCCTTTGGCGAGAAGTTTTTGTTAGCCCTGAAGTCTCTTATACTATCTTTTAGTTCTTCTTGTTTTTTCTGTTGTCCGTAGGTATTTTGATTCCCGCATAAAAGAAGTATTGCAATCACGATATACGTCATGCAGACATTACAGAGTTTCCGGATGTAGGTTAAAAATAAGGGCATAGGTTATTAACCAATTCTGTTATTAAAAGTACATTCGGAAAGTACAATGGTCTAATTAATGTTGTGAAACGCCAATTTTTGTGTGTTTTATCGACATTTGAGTGTATTTCATCCATGAAATGACTACCCTCCATCAAATTACGACGAATTGGGGCTGCAATCTTACCTCTATTGATACAGTTGGATTTTCTAAAAATATCAGGAGTATAGTTTGAAACAATGCGTAAAAAAAATTACCTTTGCCAGCGCTTGCAAATGGTGGTTGTAGCTCAGCTGGTTAGAGCGCTGGATTGTGGTTCCAGAGGTCGCCGGTTCGAAACCGGTCTTCCACCCTGAATTTATAAATAAGGCCCTATCTTAAAAGGTAGGGCTTATTTTTTTGTTATTTTCAATTCTCATAGAAATTGAAAAATAGTACATCGAATAATCTTTTATTTGGAGGGGTCGATATCTGCCTCAATACGATCTTCTCGGTTAGCTATTTCCCAGGCCGTATAAAAAATCAGACGTGTTCGGTCCTCCAGTAAATCATAGTTTATTTTGTCAGGGGTATCGCCCGGTCTGTGATAATCCTCATGTGTTCCTGTGAAGTAAAAGATAATTGGAACATTATTCTTGGCAAAATTATAATGATCACTTCTGTAGTAAAAACGATTCGGATCATTTTCATCATTATAGGTGTAATCTAATTGCAGCTGTGCATACTTATCATTTACCTCTTCGGACAGGGTGTGAAGTTCCGAACTTAGTTTATCTGATCCAATCAGATAGACATAATTTCTTTGCTTCTCATGTTTAGGGTCAATGCGCCCTATCATATCTATATTCAGGTTGGCCACAGTCTGAGAAAGCGGGAATATAGGATCGTTATCCGTGTAGTACTTTGATCCAAGCAATCCTTTTTCCTCGCCTGTAACATGAAGGAAAACTATAGATCTTCTTGGTACGTTACCTGTATTTGCAGCTTGTTTAAAAGCCTCTGCTATTTCAAGCATAGCAACCGTCCCAGAACCGTCGTCATCTGCGCCATTATTGATATCACCATTTTTATTTACGCCGATATGATCTAAATGTGAGGAGATAACTACGTACTCTTCAGGCTTTTCAAATCCAGGAATAATGGCCACAACATTTTCGGAGGATACCATCTTATTATTACTCCTAACCCTAAAAGATATGGGTAGCGGAATATGCCCTGAAGTCTGCGTTTCCTTTATGGCAGGAAAAATATTCTTTATCATGTTTTCACCCGGGAAAACTAATGCGGCATCGTAATCTTTAACTTCAAGTTGCATTTTAATTCTGTCGCTGCCTTTTAAATAATCATAATATCTTTGGTAACGATCGTAATTGTCAGGATCATAATAAAGTATCCCTTTAGCTCCTTTACTTCTGGCTAACTTCAGTTTATCACCAGGGGCCTCAGATCTGTTGCTCCAGGCAGATTTTTTAGAACTGCCGGAAATTACATAGGTCCCATCATTATTTGCGGGCTCACCTGACTTTATCAATATTAGTTTACCGGATACATCCAAGCCTTCATAATCTGAGTAACCTTTATCTTCTATACCATATCCCGCATAAACAATTTCGTCAAAGTTCCCTTCCATAGGCGTAAAAGTTAAAAAATCCGTGCCTATTTGATATTCAGTTGCACCTGCCGTTATGGAACCGACAGGTAATTTGGGGAATTCCAATGGGACTTTCTGAAAATAATCGCCATCTTCTTTAGCTGCCCGGATTTCCATTATCTCATAATTGGATTTTATATAGTCCACGGCTTTTTTTTGTCCTGGTTCTCCTGTTTCTCTCCCTTCAAATTCATCGGAGGCGTAGATATATAAATGTTCCTTCAGCTCTTTTTCTGTAATAGTTGCCGCGTAAATCTTGGGGTCTGCCTGAAGTCTTGAACTTGAGGCACCCTGTTGTTCCTGCACTGTTTTTTGTGAGGTGTTGCAGGCAAATGCCAGTGCAATAAGAGTCGATGATATTATTTTCATAGTATAGGTATCCAGGGCTTTTAAAAATTTCCCAAAAATAGTGAAAAGAAAATGAATTTGTATCACGAGATATTCAAACAAATAAGATTTATGTCAATTCCAAATTCAGGAAATTAGTTTTAGTAAAGGGAATGAATTTAAGCTTTATTTGTGCTTTCCTCTATGTTTAAGAGAATATTCTTAATACATTTATCCTCTAAATTTATTTGATAAAAATTTGAACTAACAAAATAAAATTCTACTATGAAATTACCTTTATCCAAAAATTTAATGGTGTTATTCTTATTATTAACAGGAGCTATTTTTAATACATTTTCGCAGGAACAGTCTCTCGGAGCTATGGTTTCCAAAAAAGTGGGCTTATATGTATTTCCTGCCCAAGAACAGAGTGCTGAGCAACAAGCAGATGATGAGTCTTATTGTTATCAATGGGGCGTTCAGCAAAGTGGTATAGATCCTTTAAATCCGCCACAAGTTCAAGCTCAACAAGTACAAACCGGACCGGACGGAGCTGCGGTTGGTGGTGCTGCCCGTGGAGCATTAGCCGGTGTGGCAATAGGGGCTATTGCAGGGGATGCCGGAAAAGGTGCCGCTATTGGAGCGGCTTCTGGTGCTATAGCAGGGCGCAGAAGAAGCAGAGTTGGCAGGTCACAACAGCAGCAAGCAAACAACCAGGCAGCAGACCAGGCAGAAGCTGACATGATGAATAGCTTTAAAAAAGCATACAGCGCATGCCTGCAGGGCAAAGGGTATAGCGTAAATTAATAACCTTAACCGTATAATTATTAAATCAATTATTATGAAGATTACTTCTATAAAAATTTACTTCAATACTCTTTTTATGTTTTTACTAATGGTGAATGCCTTTGGTCAGAATATGGAGGAGAATATGAACCTACTGTTGATTCGTGAGGATAAAGTTTCTCCGGCATTGGCAGATGAGTATGAAATGTCTCTGGCAGATCTTAAAAATTATCTGGCCGAGAACCAGGTACAGGACTTTAACTATTTTACACATATTCAGGATAACTTTGAGTTTATACATGTAGTACCCTTAAATAGCCTGGACGAGCTGAGTGAAGGAACCCGCGAGGCTCTGATA
>NZ_CAMYIP010000137.1 GCF_947258525.1 uncultured Eudoraea sp. | reverse complement strand
TTCAGGTATTTGGCATATGTTGAAGGCGTAATATAAGTTATGGAGTTTTGGAAACGTTGTGGATATTTATAATCCATTTGTACATAGGCTTCGTTAGATTTACCATTTTTAAAGGTAACAGAGCCTTTTTGATAAAGTCCCTGAGCTTGAAGGTTCATACATATCAAAAATAGAAGACTGCTAAATATGGAGATAAGGAGTTTCATAAGATTGTAGGATTTGGGTTGATTTAACTCGTGGAATAAAAACGTTTCGATTTACAATTTATTGTCGGTCAGAATGCCGAGTTTATAAGTGAAAAATGGGGAAGATTATTGGATTAAAATTTCAAATAAGGAAATTACTCTAACGGAAGAAGACCCGCCTGCGGCAGTGCTTTCACATGTGCATAGACCTCATGTCCGTTAATTTTCTGCTCCAAAGGTATTTTCATGATCTTAATGCCTTTAACATCATTTAGCTCCCCATCAGGAGAAATTGCTTTTATACCATAGAATGAGCCGTCTTTTGCGATCACTTTAATATGGACAATATTCCCGGACCTTCGAACACCTTTAATATCAAGTTTATCGCCGCCAGGCGTAATGGCATTAATATCGAGCAATGAGCCGTCTGATGTAATAGCCTTTAAGGGTGAATACTCATCCTCGCTTAGCAATATTTTAACCGGAATTTCTTTTCCGCCCACCAGAGCCATAACATTTAAAAGACTACGTTGATAGTTATCCTGAATGGCTCTAACATCATATATATTATCTTCTGCATCTATTGCTTTTACATCTATAAAGGTTCCCTCCGGGTGAATTGCTTTAACATGCCAATTGCGATCATTGCTAATACTTCCTGCCTGCGGAAGTGCTTTTACATGAGCATAAACGGCGTGATCCATTATCAGCATTTCAGTTTGTTCTTCAGACAATTTTACTCCTTTTACATCATTAAGTTCACCAGTAGGTGAAATAGCTTTGATACCGTAAAATTTACCTTTTTTGTCAATGGCTTTTATATGAATAATATTTTGAGACCTGCTCACTCCTTTAATATCCAGGGTATCGCCTTCAGGGCTCAGGGCCTTAATATCCAAAACACTGCCATCGTCTTTAATGGCTTTTATACGGGTGTATTTATCACCACTTACCAGAATTTTAACCGCAAAAGTTTTATCGCCAGACAAGGCCTTAATATCCATAAAACTTCTTTGATCTGAATCCTGGATGGCTTTAACATCATAAAGTTTACCATCTTTATCTAGTGCTTTGACGTCTAATAGCTTCCCTTCCGGGTGTACCGCTTTAATATGCCAGATAACTTCTTCAGGACTGCTTACCTCAATGCTGGTTACCACTTCTTTATTTTCAGGCAATTCATTTTTACAGCCGAAAAAACCTGTTAAAAGAATAAAACCCGCCGCAATTGGCAGGGTCCTTAATATCTGAGTAAAGCCTTTTAATTTCTTCATGTTTATCTGATTAAAAATTGTTCAAATTTAGCTATTGATCATTTGCTAAATGCTGATAAATATCAGCTTATCAATTTAATTAACAACAAACTATAAATCCTTTTGAATAGAGTTAATAAGACCATTACATTAACCCATAAGAAGATTGAAATATTGAACGGCGAATCCTTACCAAACATACCAGGCCTACGAACCGCATAGTTGGCTACAGAGAGGCCTGGAAGTATTGATTTTCTATTATAGAATGGAGGCAAGCTACTTGTTTTTAATAATAGTCTACCTTTTAGAACAGCGCATGCTTTTTTGCTATGCTTTAGGTTTAATATTTTGATTAACTCTAAAGAAATTGTTTGGATCGTATTCTTTTTTAATTTCAGATAAGCGATTGTAGTTATGCCTGTAACTGGCCTGAACTCTTTCTTGTCCTTCTTCCATCATAAAATTGGAATATGCCCCTCCGGAAGAATACGGGTGCAGTGCTTCCCAGTAATCCTTACACCATTTGGTGATCTTTGGAGCATCTTCCGGTTCCGGGGAAACCCCAACAATGACTCCGGCGTATTTGGCATCTCTGTAGGCCCAGGGTGTTTCCTCTTTTCCAACCCTGCTGGCTGCTCCGCTAATGGGGTATAAATGCATTTGCGATAATGGAGTTGGAATACTGGATCCATATTTTAAATGAGCTGCCCTTACTTCTTCACTAAAATCATTAAAGAAATCTGCTCTCCAATACCACTGTAAGTTAGGAGGAAATAATCCGTCA
>NZ_CAMYIP010000136.1 GCF_947258525.1 uncultured Eudoraea sp. | reverse complement strand
GCCTTATGACAAGCCGGTATTCGTATTGAGTAATACCTTAAATGAAATACCGCAAAGTCAGGTGGGAAAAGCGTTTTTAATAAAAGGAACGCTTACGGATATTATGGAGCAGATTAATAAAAAAGGATATAACCGTCTTTACATTGATGGCGGGACTACAATACGTAACTTTCTAAAAGCTGATTTAATTGATGAAATGATAATTACGACAATTCCAATATTATTGGGTGGTGGTTCTGCATTGTTTTCTGAACTGCCAAACAAGCTGAAATTCGAATTAATTACAACTAAAACATATTTGAATCAAATTACGCAGAGTCATTACAAACGAAAAAAATAGAAAATCATACCCCAATGCTTAAAGCCCATTTAAATGGTCTTCAAAAATGCTCCCGGCCTTCATTATTGCCAATTACTAACAATTGATAAAATTCTTCAGACCCTTTAGATAATAAAAGTACCAACAGGAGGGACATTATGGGTTTCAGCCTATCATTTCTCTTGTGTCTTCCAAAAGTTTCTTCGTTTTCCTAAAATTGGAAAAAGGTGCAGCCACCTTGATGCATTCTTCAGACATCTTAGATTTCCAGTCTTCTTTGATCGCTTTGATTACCGCTTTGGCCAGGTGCTCACTGAACACTTCTATATCATCATTTTCAGGCACCAAATATCCAACATCACTGGTCATAAAATCCCTTGGTCCGCCGGAATCGGCCCCTACTACCGGAACTCCACAGGCAAGGCTTTCAATTAACACCATCCCAAAAGGTTCTGCTTTTGATGGAAATGTGCAAACATTTGCAGCTGCAAATAACTTAGCCAACTCTGGTTGCATTAGCGGCCCAACAAAGCAGGTATTCTTGTTACCAAGTCTTTCGTTTAAGTTCTGCAACTCAATATTGTAGTCTTTCTTCTGTTTCCCCACGATCAAGGTAAGAATCTCATCTCCAAACTCCGCCTCCCAGATCCTGGCAGCACGCAGTACCGCGTCTATTCGTTTCCAGCCTACAAATTGCCCAACAAAAACAACCATGTGTTTATAATCTGTTCGAACATCATAGGTTTTCTCTTCGGTTAAACCAATGTGTTTGAGCCGGGCTTCCTTTAACACATCTGCGAGTTTAATATTTGTGCGAGGGACAAAACAGCTATTGAAGCCGGGATTTGCTAAAATAAACCGACTCTTATCAAACTGAGGAAACAACTCAGAGAACACTTCCATGTTTTCCTCCGAAATAGCATAGGCCAAATTAACATTACCCGGTTTGGTGCAGTCATCAAAAATCTTCAATTCGGTCAATTGTTTGTGAAATGAGGATGGCCATTTTCTATCTATGGATGTTATTTGGCCCTCAGAATTACCTGCATTAACCAACGCGGTTTCACGCAATTCATTCACCATCATTATCATGGCAGTGCCATGTAAATAGGTAACTATTGGTGGTACAGCAAGCCCATTAGCGGCTCTCTTTTCCATTACTTGTTTTGCTACAATACAGTTTATACATGTGTGGTGCGCTATAAAAAGCTGGATTTCGGAACCCGCTTCAAAAGTATTTTCTATTTCCAGCATATAGTCATAAACAAGATCTACATGGTCTGAGATGAATTTATCAACGTATTGTTCGCTGACTCCGGACCATCTGTGGCCATGCGGATGACTATACTCAGGCACCTCAGAGTCCATTTCGTATATTCTGACATCATTTCTATTCAGGTCCTCGTTCTTTTGGCGGGCAAATCCGGAAGGAAATATGGAATAGCTGGCTACCCCTTCCATAGTATTAAAAACCTCATGTTGTGCCTCGTGCAATATTCCGGATCCGGAAGTGGCCTCTACCGATGATTGCCAGGGGTAGGAGCCAAGCTGAAAAATCACATATTTCCCGGAAGGATCGGTTTCATTATTATTACTGGTTTCATTGTTAGAAGGCCTATTCATAAAGTTAGTTTTTTTAGTATTCAATATCGCTTTGTAAGACTGCCGGGGAGAATTGTGTTGTAGATTGTTTTCCGCTGCAGTTAAGTGCAATATAACCAATATAAAATTTAAGATGTGGAGAAAAAAAGAAATGAAGCCCAAAAAAATGCCGGTCCATTTAAGAGATCCTTACCTTAAATTTCAGATAACATTAATAAGTGGCTTTATATTTCTTAACTTGTTTGCTAAACCTATAATTCGTGAAATTTCCGGTAATTAAAACGTCGGCTTTAACTATGCTGT
>NZ_CAMYIP010000135.1 GCF_947258525.1 uncultured Eudoraea sp. | reverse complement strand
AGTTAAGCCCGTCTGCGCCGATGGTACTGCCGTAACTGGTGGGAGAGTAGGCCGCCGCCTTCTTTAAAGACCTCAAGATTATTCTTGGGGTCTTTTTTTTGCATTTATCTGAAGAGAAAGGCAGGAATTGACCTGAAATTATAAGAATTCTGCTATTTGACAACAAAAAATCATTTGAGCCCCCTGCTTTTTTTTGAAATTGTTTTCATCTATATTTATCAGAAGAACCATAATATCCATGAATAACAATCCTCAAGACAAGAAATTTAAAGAATGGCTGGATATCCTTCAACAAGAGAGCTGGCAATTGGAATTGATTATTTCTGGTTTTGCTATTTATGGACTCTTTATGATTATCGAACCTATTGAACTTGCCGGTCTTGAAGCCCAGAATGAGCAGAATATTTACAGTGGCTTCCTAACTCGTGGCTTATTAATATCATGGTATATAATCACAATAAATCTTATCGCTCATGTAATTCTACGTGGATTATGGATAGGGGCAATAGGACTTCGGTATGTATCTGCGGATATTGAATATGATAGACTAAAATACAGCCCGAAATTTACCAAACACCTGATAAAAAGGGTTGGTTCTTTTGATAATTACGTTGCTACACTTGAAAAATACTGTAGTGTAATTTTTTCAATAACATTTTTACTGGTATTTTATTTAATAGGATTGTTGGCAATTGGACTTATTCTTGCAATTTTAGGTCTTCTTATAGCTAAGGCTGAAACACCAGACTGGGTTCGTTATGGCATAGCTATACCTGTAATTGTTTTGATTCTCCTTGGCGGGATTCTTACATTTATTGATTTTATTACGCAAGGCTGGCTTAAAAAGAAGAAATGGACCACCTCCTTTTACTATCCGGTTTACTGGGTATTTAAATATCTTACCTTTTCATTTCTTTATCGCCCCATGGTATATAATTTCCTGGATAATAAATTTGGGAAACGATTAAGTTTAATCCTAATCCCTCTTATTGTATTGATATCTATACTTGCCGCCACCCGGTTTAGTACTTCAAACTATCTCGATAAGGATATGAAATCATCTACTTTTGCAGCTAGCACAAAAAATTATAACGATCTAATCAGTCTTAATAATTCCTTTGCAGATCGTGCAACTATTCCTTCCAAAGTAATTCAGACATCATTCCTGAATGTTTTTGTGGTATATGGCCGTTCTATAGAAGATGATGTGTTTTTTTTTAACAAGGAACTGGAACCTCAAGAAGACAAAAGAGGCATTTATTCAGCCGTATTTTCAGAAGGTACCTTACCATGGTCCGAACGTGGAGAACGAATACAGGACTACATGGATGAAGTTGAAGACATGTATTCACTAAGTGTAGACAGTATTCATTTTAAACCAAATTTTGTGGTAACCAAAAATTTCCAGAATCAACTTGGTTTTGAAACCTTTGTAGATATCAGATCAGTTAGGGATGGAAAACACATACTTAAAGTGGAAAGAAAAGACCATGATAAGGATAGTATATATATGAGAACAATAATAAAAATTCCTTTTTGGTATTATCCAGAAAATAAATAGGCAATTACAATGTTTATAAAAAATATTTTTATCAAATATCGATTTATAATTTCTATACTGCTGCTGAATGTATGTATTGGCTTTAGTCAAAACGAAAAAGTTAAAGTCTTAGTTGGCGGTACTCTTATTGATGGCTTCGGTTCTGATCCAATTAAAAACAGTGTTGTCATTATTGAGGGTCAAAAAATTAAGAACGTAGGAACAGTAGGTAACATCGACATTCCAGCCAATGCAGAAATTATTTCCACTGAAGGAATGACCGTACTTCCCGGCCTATGGGATATGCATGTACATACCATGATCAATGGGCACGCCGACTATGCGTATTGGGATAAAACCTATCCTCCGCTATTTAAAGATGTCATAATGCCCTCGTCCGCGCATCAATTACTGATGGCAGGGGTTACCAGTGCCAGAGATCTGGGAGCTCCTCTTGAAGAGAGCATAGCTGTAAGAGATGCTATAAATAATGGAGAAATCCCCGGGGCAACGCTTTATGTCTCAGGACCTTTTATTCAACATAAACCCTATCCGGGGACAGAAGATTTCAGATGGGGCTTAGATGGCTCAGAGGATGGAAGGAAAAAAATACGAAAGTTGGCCAAAGCAGGAGTAGATGTTATCAAACTCATTGATCAGGACCAAATGACCATGGAAGAGCTCAAAGCTGTGGTGGACGAAGCCCATAA
>NZ_CAMYIP010000134.1 GCF_947258525.1 uncultured Eudoraea sp. | reverse complement strand
TTGCAACTATTTCGAATAATTCAGTTAAAACGGGAGAAGCCGTGTTAAAGAAATATTCTTCTTGTCTTTGTGTCAGAGTTTCCATCCAACCAGCATCATATATGCCAAGTTCTTCTCGAATTGTGTCATTAGTTACTAGATTTGTGCCATACGTTTTAAGGCTTTCATATCCTGCGTTGTTGAATACCGGACTGCACCATTCCAAAGCTCTTGAAAAATGAAAATCTAAAGAATCATTATAAGGTAAATTTTCATCTAAATGTTTTAGTATTATATCAGCAGATATAATGGCCTTCTTATTACCTCTTAAACACATGTCTAGCTGAAAGAAATTTCCTTCCATTGATGTTTCAATATCCTTTAGAATCTTATATTCAAATTGTTTTAGTTTCCTGTCCTCATTCCAATTATTGATCTGCAGTGCAATCAATATCCCAATCACCACCAAAAGTATCTCCCCAATAGCATACCTCATATATTTTAAAGGCTTGTTGTTATCAGCTAATTGTTTGCGGATACGTCTAAAAAAGTTAATCATAGTTTCTACTAATATTTTCAAAATATCCGCAAGCGGGTATCTCAACCATCCCGATAACTAACGGGAGTCCACCGGACATTTGATTTTGCTTTTCTCCTTCGCGCCGGCTGGCCCGTTCGCTAAAAACATTCACAGAATGTTTTTTAAACGCTCCGTCCTGTTTCGATAATGGAAGAAGCCTATCATAAGAAAGAAGAGGTTGGTTGTTCTTCCTAAGGTAATGATTTAATATAAGAGACTTAAAATCAATTTGGGAATAATCGAATAGAAGATCACCAAATTAGATAGAATAACAGTTTGTTAGGAGATAGGGAGCTATTAATTATATCTTATTGCTAACTTTTCGTTATTTGTTTTTCATTCAATTATTCTTCAATTTTGCTTAGCCTTCAATAGGGCAATTATTCTTTTCGATTCTTCTTTAATGATTTCACCTTGCTCTATCATAGTTCCATGTATTTCATCATTTACCATTAGCATGTGATGTTGATATTTTAGTCCATTTATCAAATCTTTGTCATCAGGTTCAACTCCAATAATATCATAAAAATCCGAATCAGATAAATCATTTTCTAGATATTTTCCTCGTTCTATTTTGTTATCAAAATATTCGGATACTTTTTTTTCAAATATAATTTGAGCTTGCTTTTGTGTATTTGAAAGTTCCATTAATGAATGGCTTTCCCGCTCAGTTAATAATTCTAAATTACCAGATGATTGCATCCCTAAAAATGTGAAGTTTATTGGATGATACCGATAAAGTGGTGTAGGAACTTTCAGTGCGCTATCAATTAAGATCCCGATCGGCTTATTACCCGATTCAAAAAACTTGTAATAGCCTTGAATATTCTTTTTGTAATTTTTTGCGAGTCCAATTTGTGTTTCAATATTTAAAGTGTCATTAATTAAATCACTTATTATTTTTTCTTTGAAGATTTCGGCTTTTATTTTACTTTTTCTTACTTCATTCCAATTATTCACTTGTAACGCCAATAATATCCCAATCATTACCAGGACAATCTCGCCAATTGCATACCTCATGTATTTTAAAGGCTTGTTGTCGTCTGCGAGTTGTTTGCGAATACGTCTAAAAAAATTAATCATGAAAAGGAAGAGGTTGGTTGTTCTTCCTAAGGTAAGGAATTATAATACATGACTTTAAATCATGCTGCCGTCATTTTTTATCGGACGACAAGCCCTCCTTCATTGTATTTCGGATGACAAGACCCCCTCCTTCTCCGCTCAAGGCGCATACGGATGGACGCGTGCGGTTTAAAATATGTGAAACACCAGCAAGATGCCTGCGCTGGCGGGGTATTCATTCCCGAACGAAAACTTTATGTAACATAAAGCTTAGGTAATCGTCAAAAAGGAACAACCAAAGCATTCACAATAGCTGTTGTTGCCCTCATAATAGCTGCTAATAACCAAATCATAGCTTTCAACAGTTAAGAATTTAAACATAGGAAATATGATCTTAGTTCAAATAATTTTTGCATCCCTGGTAATAGGCCCAATAGTATGGGGGATAGTCAATAGGTTTAGATACAAAGGTCTTAACGCGCCTAAAGTTGCGATCCACTACCCTACTATGATTAATTCTGCAGTAATTTTTGCACTGGCATTCAATATAATTTTCTTTCTGCAAGAGGTATTTCTTGTTCTTGGTAAAAAGGCGCTTGGCCTGCAATCTTTTCTATACCATAACAATCATACC
>NZ_CAMYIP010000133.1:82957-85276 GCF_947258525.1 uncultured Eudoraea sp. | reverse complement strand
TGTTATTCTAAGGGCTGAAGAAAGCGTGGCCATAAAGGAAGCGGTCAACGTCATGGATATAGCCAATAGGAATAGTTATAAAGTGATCCTGGCTGTGCGGCCCAATTAATGCCATTTTTGGACACAGAACACAAGAAAAAATCATTTACGCTTACGACTATTTTGTTAAGCGTGCTCCTCCTTTTACTTTTTTATATAGGCCTTACATATATGGATCCACCTATTGAGAATGGGATTACTGTGAATTTTGGGGCGATGGAATTTGGTATGGGAGAGGAGCAGCCGATAAAAAAAATAAAATCACAGCCAGCAGAACCGGTGAAAGAGCAGGAAGAAAAGGTTGTTGAAGAACAAGCTGTTGCTCAACCTGAAGAAGTAGCTGAGGAAGATCTTACCGAAAAAGCTACTGAAAAAGTACTTACTCAGGAAGATGAAGAATCTATAAGAATTAAACAACAGGAGGCCGCCAGGCGAGAGGCCGAAGAAGCGGCAAGAAAAGCTCAGGCAGAAGAAGAACAACGGACCATGGAACAAAAGGCTGCTGAAGAAAAAGCCCAACGGGAAAAAGAAGAAGCCAAAAGACGCGAGGTCGACGATCTTATTGGAGGAATTAATAAATCTGATGGTGAAGTTCAGGGTGGTGAAGGAGACGATAACAGACCGGGTGATAAGGGGCAACCAGATGGTGACCCTTATGCTACGAGCTATTATGGCAGTCCGGGATCTGGAAGCGGAACTGGCGGATATGGCCTAAGTGGCCGCTCTTTGGTGAGCAAGGGTAAAGTTCAACAAGATTGTAATGAAGAGGGAAGGGTAGTGGTTAAAATTACTGTAGATAGAAATGGTAAAGTAATCGATGCCACTCCGGGAGTAAAGGGTACGACCAATAACGATCCCTGCTTGTTAGAGCCTGCAAGGAAAACAGCGTTGCTGCACAAATGGAATCTGGATTCCAAGGCTCCCAGCAAACAGATAGGTTTTGTTGTTGTCAACTTTAAATTAGGGGAATAATACATGACCTATAAGGAAACCCTGGATTGGATGTTCGCGCAACTTCCAATGTATCAGGAAAAGGGACAAAAAGCTTACAATGGCAAATTAGAGAATAGTCAGTCTTTGGCGGCACACTTAAACAACCCACATTTAAATTTTAAGAGTATTCATGTGGCAGGAACAAATGGTAAGGGTTCCAGCAGCCATATGCTGGCTTCTATATTGCAGGAAGCGGGTTATAAAGTTGGGCTGTATACCTCCCCCCATATGAAAGACTTCAGGGAGCGAATTAAGATCAATGGAAAGCCCATTAGTGAACGGAGTGTCATAGAATTTATTGACAAGCATAAGTTATTTCTGGAAAAGAATAAACTGTCATTTTTTGAAATGTCTGTGGGAATGGCATTTGATTATTTTTCCAGGAATAAGGTTTCAATTGCGATAATTGAAGTGGGTCTGGGCGGACGTTTAGATGCCACAAATATTATTACCCCTATAGCTTCGCTAATTACGAATATTGGGTTGGATCACACCGATTTACTGGGACATACATTGGAATTGATATCAAGAGAAAAAGCAGGGATTATAAAAGAGAATGTTCCTTTGGTAATTAGTGAGTATCAGGAAGAGATAGCCCCTGTTTTTGAAAAAATTGCAAAAGAAAAAAATTCAGATCTGGTCTATGCCGATAAGGAAGACTTTAAGGAGTATAAAACCTCTCTTTTTGGTAGTTATCAGAAAAAGAATATAAGAGGAGTACTCGCAATTATTAATTTACTAAAAGAGTTTACAATAAGTCAGGAAAATATAAGAGAAGGTCTAATGAAAGTCGTTGAGAATACCGGCTTGTTGGGACGGTGGCAGATTCTGCGGGAAACCCCAAAAGTCATATGCGATACGGCTCATAACCGTGAAGGACTCACTTTGGTCCTCGAACAGGTAAAACAGCAGGAATATAAAACTTTACATATTGTGCTCGGTTTTGTGAAAGAGAAAAATCTGGATGCACTATTACCTTTATTTCCTAAGGATGCGGTCTATTATTTTGCCAGACCCGATATTCCCAGAGGTATGGATGTGGAAATTCTAGAGGAAAAAGCCTCTAAAGCAGCTTTAAAAGGGACAATTCATGATTCCATACCAAATGCTTTTAAAACAGCCCTGAACAAAGCCGCTAAAGACGATTTCATCTATATAGGCGGGAGTACATTTACGGTTGCAGAGGTACTGTGATTTTTTCTTATTTTTTGTTTTAGGTAACAAAAAACTATTCTATATTTGCATCCCCTTAGGGGCTCTTAGCTCAGTTGGTTCAGAGCACCTGCC
>NZ_CAMYIP010000133.1:0-82931 GCF_947258525.1 uncultured Eudoraea sp. | reverse complement strand
TGCATCCCCTTAGGGGCTCTTAGCTCAGTTGGTTCAGAGCACCTGCCTTACAAGCAGGGGGTCACTGGTTCGAATCCAGTAGGGCCCACATCAAGCAGAAAACCCACGCCAGACGGCGTGGGTTTTTCTTTCCCGTAGAAAGTCAAATTTATTTGAGCTTTCGGAGGGAAAGAAAAAGCTACGTAGCCCTATTTAGGGCTGCGTGTTTTCTATTTGCAGGAGCGGTTTCCCGATGGATATCTAATCCAGTAGGAGGGAAAGAAAAAGCTACGTAGCCCTATTTAGGGCTGCGTGTTTTCTATTTGCAGGAGCGGTTTCCCGATGGATATGCAATCCAGTAGTTGTAAAACTAAAAAATATCCGGCGCTGAAAGTCGCCGGGGATTTTCTAACTGCAGGAGCGGTCTCCCGATGGATATCTAATCCAGTAGAGCCGACATCATTCAGAAAACCCCATAGTACAGGAGGTGATTTTCTAAACTAAGAGTAGAAGTCTTTATCTTTTCAACCATTTACGTTTTCGGCTATAGGTTTTAGCCAGAATATCATTTTAACCAGGATAAAAGAATGAATATGCTTTCTATTGTTCAAATTTTAAATTAGTTTAGAACTAAACTGGCTATAAGATGATAATAGTCATATATATTCATTTGGCGAATACATAATTTAGCAGTTAAACCTAAAATAACAGATAATGAAACGCATATTTCCAATTGTATTTTTATTGTTGACAATCACTTCATCGTTTGCCCAAACAGATGGTGATAAGAACCCTATACTTACGGATAGATTTTTAATAAGAGGAGCTCTTTTTGTTCCATCGAGAACAGTGGAAGCAGGTGCAAAGGGGGACATTCCTACGGATGAATTAGGCGATATAGATTTTGATGAAAACTTTGGACTGGGTGGCGCCCAAAATACTTTTAATATTGATTTTGTTTGGCGATTCTCTAAATCTAAATTTTGGTCGGTGCGCGGGCAGACTTTTAGAGTTGCAGCTGAAGGCGATGCCGTTTTGGATGAAGATATTGAATGGGAGGATGTAATTTTCCAGGCAGGAAGTGGCGTTAAGGCAGGATATGGACTTACGCTGTACAGGGTCTTTTTTGGGAGAGTTATAAGTACCGGACAAAAACATGAGTTAGGTGGAGGACTAGGTATTCACGGACTTAATACAAATGCTTTTGTTGAAGGTAATGGCTTTGTTAATGATCAGCCAATAGGATTTAGCCGAGAAGAAGTAAACATATTTCTTCCCTTACCCAACATTGGGGTTTGGTACATATGGGCTCCTACTCAAAAATGGGCATTTTCAGCCGCCGTTGACTGGTTTGGTATAACAATAGGCGAAATATCCGGAGGATTGTGGAATCTTAGTCCGGGAGTTAATTTCCAGGCTTTTAAAAATATTGGTTTTAGCGTGAATTACCATTATTTAAACTACTACGCAAATATTGAACAAGATACATGGAATGGTAGTTTTGATATGACATTTAAGGGACCTTCCTTTGGTGTTACAGCAAACTTCTAGCGCTAAAATTGTAGAAAAAAGAATTTCACAAGGTTCCCTAAGTTGATAAATCAGTGAATTGTGCACGCACATGTAATATAAAGGTGAATTTGCGAGGTATTTATTCTTGGTTTTTACCCATATTAAATTCAATACACATATCCATAAATATCTTTTAGCTTAACATTTTCGCCCTTGCCATTTATGAATTCCAAATGATAACGTATTGTGATTCTCGTTTCCAAAGGAGCATAATAGTAAATAATCCATGCGTCGGATTCTCTGGTGCCAATACAGCCATTAGAGCTCGCCTTCCCTAAAGTTTCGGGATTGGTCGTTGGATGTATCATCTGACCATTTCTAATACCGTTAATTTCAGTCTCTATCCATGGTATTTGTGGCATTAATGTTGTTTTGTTATCATCTCTTTTTGTTGTGTAGAAACGTTCGTGGTTAACAGGGTTATAGAAATCCGGATCTTTTTCATGCCGGACAACCTTCCCTATTCCGGATTTGGTACGCAGGTCAGTGGTTTTATCAATCATAGCCAAATATTTTTTTGTGTTTTTGCCTACTCTTACAGGAAAGGTAAATAGTAAAGAAGAACCCTGATAAATCCGAAGTTTAAATTCAGGAATGTTTATATCGAGATTCGTTTTTTTAAAAGAATTCAGGATGTTGCTCGCCGTCACAGAATCAGGGATAATTATAGAATCTGATAATCTTAAAACCAATAGCTTGCGCTGATCATAAACAAAGGAATCACGAGCCTGCAATCTATAGTAGTCTGTATTGGCCAGTGTGTCAATTATCCAGGGGTTAGCATGTGCCAGAAGGTGTTCTGATAAGGGGTAGGGAACCACAGAATCATAGACGTTTATCAGAGAATCCATATAGTCAAAATACTGACTTATATTAATGTCCTGTGCAATATGAATCCAACTGCCGGCAACAACAATTTTTGTGCTATCGTGAACAGGTGCCATATACACATTTCGTGTTTCTTTCAAGGGTTTAGTTAAGCTCATTGTTGGCGGAAAGGAAGCACCAATTCCTAAAATGAGGATTCCAATAAAAAGTAGCGGCTTTAGGGTCATTTGTAACGTGGTTTAATATCTGGCTTCCTTTGTCAGGGAATTACCTTAGACAGTATAAAATTAGTGCCCTTTGGACTAGCAAGCTATGATAAGGATCAGGCTATAGATATGACTTATATCATTTATAGTATAGTGTTTTAAAGGTAAATTTGAGTTATCAGATCCACAAGAGAAACAACACCTATGAATACGGTAGAACGAAGTTTGGGTGGAATAAAACGGTTCTTTACAGAGATAGGAGAGCTGTCCTATTTTGCTGGTCGCTTTTTTAAAGAAATTTTCAGGCCTCCTTTCGAGTTTAAGGAGTTGCTTAGGCAATGTTATAATATGGGTAACCGCTCTCTGGTTCTGGTAATGGTTACCGGGTTCATTATTGGGTTAGTACTTACCCTCCAATCGAGGCCTACCCTTGTTGAATTTGGCGCCGAATCCTGGATGCCCAATATGGTAGGAATTTCTATTGTTCGTGAATTGGGTCCGGTAATTACAGCATTGGTCTGTGCCGGTAGAATTGCGTCGGGAATTGGTGCAGAGTTAGGTTCTATGAGGGTTACTGAACAAATAGACGCCATGGAAGTATCAGGGACAAATCCGTTTAAATATTTAGTTGTCACACGAATCTTAGCAATTACGCTTATGCTGCCATTGCTTGTAATCATGGGAGACGCCATTGCACTGTATGGGTCTGCTCTAGTCGAAAATTTTAAAGGAAACGTCTCATTCCAACTATATTTTAATCGTGTTTTTGATGCATTGGATTATCGGGATTTGGTTCCTGCAACTATAAAATCTTTCTTTTTTGGCTTTGCAATTGGCCTTGTGGGTTGCTATAAGGGTTATTATAGTAAAAAAGGTACTGCAGGGGTGGGTTTGGCTGCAAATACGGCAGTAGTATTTACCTCAATGCTTTTATTTGTGATAGATTTTATAGCCGTTTTTATATCCGATATTTTTTACGAGCTGTAATGATACAAGAAAAAGAATTATCCCAGAATAATGTAGCCGGCGAAGGTGAGGTCATTATACATATAAAAGATCTTTACAAGCGCTTTGGGGATAATAATGTCCTCAATGGTTTTAACCTCAAATTGTATAAAGGTGAAAATTTGGTGGTTATGGGAAAATCCGGTTCAGGAAAATCTGTCATGATCAAATGCCTTGTGGGACTAATGCAACCCGACAGCGGTTATATAGCTGTTATGGGTAAGGAAATAAAACTTTTAGACAGGCCAACCCTGGATATTCTGCGTTCGGAAATTGGATTTTTGTTTCAGGGTAGCGCTTTGTATGATTCAATGACTGTAAGGGAAAATTTGGAGTTCCCAATGCGCCGACATAAAGAAAAGCTCGGTAATGTTACAGACACAACTCCTTTGGTCCTTGAGGCCTTGGAGAGTGTAGGTCTTGCAGATGCCATAGATCTTATGCCAGAGGAACTTTCCGGTGGAATGAAAAGACGCGTGGCTTTGGCCAGAACCCTGATTCTTAGGCCTAAAATTATCCTGTACGATGAGCCAACCAGTGGTTTAGATCCCATAACGGCAAAAGAGATTATTGAATTAATGCGTAGCATTCAAATTAAATATGGCACATCTTCACTGATAATTACTCATGATGTAGACTGTGCACGTGTAATTTCAGAACGTATGATTCTACTTGTAGATGGCATTAACTATGCCGAAGGTACTTATGATGAACTAGTTAAATCTAAAGACCCAAAGGTAGAAGCATTTTTTAAAAAATAATCATATGGAAAGAACAAGCTTAGAAAAATTGAGACTGGGCGTTTTTGTGATCCTGGGAACAACATTGTTGGTAATTGCTGCCTATCTGATTGGAAACAGACAAAATATGTTCGGCAATACTTTTACCATACATGCAGTATTTAAAAATGTCAACGGCCTTCAAAAAGCAAATAATGTGCGTTACTCAGGGATAAATGTGGGGACCGTAAAAGACATAGTAATGGAAAATGATTCCACCATAGATGTAGTAATGTTAATTCAGGATAATATGCTGAAACATATTAAAAAAGATGCCATAGCTACTATTGGGTCGGATGGCCTGGTTGGTAGTATGATTGTAAATATTGTCCCTGGTAACGGCTATGGAGAAATGATAAAGTCGGGCGACCAAATTATATCCTATAGCCGTATCGGGGCTGAAGATATGATGAGTACCCTAAACGTAACTAGTGAGAATGCCGCCCTTCTTACCGCTGATTTGCTCAAAGTAACCTCTGCGCTTAACAGGGGTGAAGGCACCTTGGGACGTCTACTCAACGATACGCTCATGGCCAATAATCTTGAAAAAACCATTTTGAACCTGAAACTTGCCAGTGCTAATGCAAATAAAACCCTTTTGGAGGTGAATAAACTGGTAACTGCGGCGAACTCCGATAATTCCGTGGTTGGAGTTTTAATGCGTGATTCTTTAGCCGGACTCGAAATAAAACAAATTATTAACAATCTCGAATCGGCAAGTGATAGGATGCAGAAGTTAACAGTGAATTTGGATAGTGTAGTTACCGGGATAGCAGAGGGTGAAGGAGCTTTGAATTACTTGTCTAAGGATACCATTTTTGTTCAACGGCTGGAAGCCACAATGCAAAACATAGAAGAAGGTACAGCCAGGTTTAATGAAAATATGGAGGCTTTTAAACATAGCTTTTTAACCCGTGGTTATTATAAAAAAATGGCCAAAGAAGAAGAAAAAGCTGCGAAAAAGGAGCAAAGAAATAATTGAATTTAAATGATCTGTTGGATAAGCTTAACTGTATGGCTGTCTGATTATGGTCTTCCATTTTTCCGGCGCGGCTCTTCTAATATCTGACAGGTAAATTTCATGATGCTTCCCATTAAGTTTATAGCCATTTTCTGAAATGAAGTCATGAACTTTTTTGATTGTTGGGCCTTCTTCTGAAAATGGCCCAATATGAAGGGTTTGTGCCACTTTTCCCTCCTTAAAAGCTTCAAAGCGAATTTTAGACAATGCCTTTGGATCCTTCTTATTACGAACTTCCTCAGTGGCAATGGCTACCATTTCTTTAGTCACAATTTCTGGTTGCATTATCATTGCCGTCCATTTCCAGTCTTCCTTTTTATTTTGATCAAATTTTGACATATCGTCCACCCACCAAAGTCCTTCCAGCGGCATAACACCGTAATCAATACCCACCTCTCCTTTTTTTATCATAAATTTCAAGGTATAGGATAGGCTGTAGAGCGCCTCAATTGCCTCTTTATAGACTAATGATGTATTTGGATTTCCGGCGCCATCAATCATCAAAAAATTCATTTCAGGCACCTCACTGAATTCAATTTTAGAGGGAGATGGTTTGTAGAGATGTTTAAGCTCTTTTTTATAATTAATCTTTTTCATCATATGCGGTTTAGCGTACATATTCTATTAAGTCTAAAAATTACCAACCGCCAAAAATCACAACTTATTCTAATCCATTTCAGGTCTGAGCCTCATTTTGTTCAATATTAAGCCGTCTTTTGTCTTTTAAGGCCCAGTAGATGCCTTTGACGCCGGCAACCCATTTGTCATATAAATAAATGAGTGCTATTTCTTCAATTGTTTCTAAAACACCTAAAATGATCATCACATAAAACAGCCAGTAAACAGGGCCAAAGAATAATAACCAAAGTATAAATACACCTTGAATTACAGCAGATAATTTAGCCAGATAGGTATGAAAGGCGGTGGCTTTGCCATATTTTCGAAATGCAATAATCATTTGAAAAATATAGGGTACAAAGGCAATTAAAATTAGGGGATAGTTCTCCCGCATAAATTCCGTTTCAAATACTATCAGCCCTATTAAACCAACAACAAGCGTTACCTGGTCTCCGTAGGAATCTAATTGAGAACCACGTGCACTGGTAATCTTTAGTTTTCTTGCCAGAAAACCGTCAATGGCATCCGTAGCATAACTAATTAGTAAAAGCCATGTAAATATTTCGCGTTCATACCACCATACTAAAATGAGCAGAAAGGGTACAGCGGCTATGCGGTAAAATGAAAACCAATCAGCGATATTAAATTCTTTAAATTTCGGCATAACCTAGTATTTAAATTCTTATTCAAGCATATTTCCTGATATTATATCCTGAGGATATCAGTTGGGGTCTCAACCAAAATGGTATTATTTCCTCGGATCGCAATAGGCTGTTTCATAATTTCGGGATTATGTCTTATCATTTTAATCCAATCTTCAGATGAAAATTCGTGTGGTTCAAATTTGGAAGTATAGGCCGGATGACTTTGGTTAACCAGTTCCCTTACTTCCAATCCTAGCCGCTCCGCTAATTCTGCAATTTGAGTTCCGCTGGGAGGAGTTTTTAAGATATCTATCTCAAGAATTGGCCAACCCTCAGCTTTTGCATATGCCAAAGTCTGTTTAGCCCTTTTAGAACTGGAATTATAAAACATGGTGATTTGCCTGTCTGAAGTAGCTATCTCGCCCATTATCATTGTTTTATTGTGTTAAGTATAAAATTACTTCATTTGGATAGCAGCTAAAATGACAATTGTCATATGTTAGTTTTCTTACAGGATATGACTTAGGTCATTTTTATTTGTTTTTCTTTTTGATAGATTCATCCTGCTATTTTAAAATGCCCGTCCTATGAAAACAATACTCTGTGCCACGGATTATTCTGATAATTCAATTTCAGCATTAAAGTTAGCCAATGTGTTTTGTGATAAACTCAATGCCGATCTTCATGTCATACACGTTTTCGATATTTCTGCAACCTTTATTAGTACTGTAAGTTTGGCTTATGCCCGTTTGGAGGAAGCAGCATTCAATAGTCATCGTGAAAAACTAGATGCTTTTTGCTGGAAGCACCTGAATTTAAAAGATGAGGAAAAGCGTCCTGTTATTCATGTAGTTGAAAACAGTATAGAGTCTGATGGGATTTTAGAAAAGGCAGAAAAAATAAAGGCTGATCTGATTTTAGTCGGAATGACTGGCAGTAATATTGTAAAGGACCTGTTTATGGGGAGCACAGCCACCGCTTTGATAGAAAAATCTCCTGTACCTGTCTTATCTGTTCCGCACAATTCCGGTGTTATAGAACTTAGTACTATAGTGTATGCAACCGCCTTTGAAGAGGCAGATATCCTGGCTATTGAAAAGATTTCTGAATTTGCATCTGCCTTTAATTCCGAAATTAAACTAATACATGTTTCAACCAAAAAGGAATATTCCGGAGAAGATCAAATGCATTGGTTTAAAGAGATGCTTAAGGAAAAAGTTACTTATAAAAACATCAGTTTTGAATTCAGGTTATCAGATGATATTCTCAACACATTAAAAGCCTATTTGAAGGAAGTAGATGCCGGTATTCTGGTCATGTTGGAAAGGGAAGGGGATACCTTAATTCCCAATCTCTGGCATTTTGATTTGGTAAAACGCATGAAATTAGAACGACTTGTTCCCTTATTGAGCTTTCACAAAAAAAGTATTCTTAGTTCCTAGTCATTTAGTATTTACGAATCCATATTATTTTAAATAAAAAAAGGGCACAAAAGATTGTACCCAAGAATCAATTTTCCCATGTGATTGAGTTAAAACCTAAACAATGCATTCATAGCACTATTTTTAACGGGCATTTCTTCCTTTTCAAGAAAGTATACGTTGCCGCCCTGGAGATAAGTTTTAGTTGCAGCCATATTTAACAAGGATAGATTTCCCATTTCTTTACGGTCATCCAGAATTAAACAGCCTTTAACACTGTGATATGTGCCAAAAACATCTTTGTTTTTTTGTACAAAAAGCGTGTCTATTTTACCTTTAATTGCTGCAGGAACAATTTCCGAGAGTTGAGAAGAAGTTTTTGAAGTTTGAGATTTTGCATGAAACTTTTCCAGTTTTTCTTGTTTATTCGTTGTAAAATAAGGCTGAATTAAACTCCAGGATTGGTTGTGTAACTCGTTTTCACCTTTAAATTCAGGATCACCACTTAGATTGGTATTCCATAAATTACCGTGTGTATTTGTTTTCTTGTAAATTGGGAACAACTCATCCGTACATGCCAAGATCAAGGGCGCATTTTTATGAGGTAGAACCTTAGTGACTCCTTCATTGATTTTTCTGAAGAAGTGAATCAGTTCTTTCTTTTGATCTTCCTTGCCCTCGCCCTGGCCATGAAACGACCCTGCGGGATGCATCATTTGTCCTGTTCTGTATTGCAACATCTTTTGCTCAAAGTCATAACCAACTGCTTCCTCCAATTGTGTAGGAGCAATTTTTTCTATATAGATTTCCTGGAAGAAATTTCTGGAACCTTCAAATAGTTTTACGTGATCACGACTTATATTCAAGAGATAGTAAATACCATTGTTATGAAAAAAGGGCAACAATGGGATCAAATAAAAATGATCCGCAACATAGGTCTGTATTTCAAATGAAAGGGGTAATTTATAGTACCTGATTCCATTAATTTTGTCTAAAAAAATTACCACACCTTCTGACGGGTTTCGCCAGAAACCTAATTCACTAACAAGATTGTTTATTGGTGTAAGATATGTGCTGACCATGTTTTCATCATAGCCATCTTCAATTAAATCTGAATGCACTTTTCTTAGACAAGATTTTAAATTTGATTGCCCCAGGCCTTCATTCAATTCTTTACCCTTTTTATACATTGGCAGATAAATAGAAACACAATGCGAATCGCTTATTGCTGCTAATTGTTTAAAAGTCTTTTCTGTAAATGTGTGGGTTGTAATATTATTCATAATTCTAATTTTTACCAATTTATTAAATGGTGTAGAAAGTCGAAATGATTACGATCAGGAGGGAAAAGATTATTTATGTCTTTGCAATAAAATTAGTCTTAAGCATAAGGAATTCACTTACATTATATGCATCTATTGCACCGATAAGCTTGTTGGTGTTGTCAGTTACGGGAAAGAAGCGTTGCTTCCCTTTATTGATTAAATTAAAGAATTCCTTTAGCTCATCGCTTCCGTTCATACAATTAAATTCTGTGTTCATAATTGACCTTACTTTAATTGAACCATTTTTAGCATTTTTAATAATTTCTTTATGATTTAAAACACCAACTATATTCTCATTTTCTGTAACCACAAAGTCTTTTTCCGTTCCGGATAGTATTATTGCAAAAACATCTTCAAGGCTATGGTCTGGATGTAAAACCGTAATATTAGTTAGCAAGGCCTCCTTTACAAAATGCCCTTCAACTAGGGATTTCTGTTTAACCATTTGATTTTCACTATAAGCGGCCAGAAAAATGAAGAGAGCAATTAATATTAGAAATGGATTGAAAAATAGACCTAGCATGAAAAATATCACAGCCAAAGCCTGCCCTAATCCGGCAGCTATTTCGGTAGCTCTGGCCCTATCCATTGTAAATGCCAACAAGGCTCTTAAGACACGGCCACCGTCCATAGGAAATGCAGGAATTAAATTAAAAACTACCAACATTACATTGGCGATGAAAAGATAAAATAAAAGAGTCTCCAACCTGGGTGCTTCTAATAGCTGCCCCAAACTGTCCGCATCAAGGCCAAAATAGCTTTTCATAGGTACGATCAGAAACAGCAATATTGCAATTATTACATTTACAGCAGGCCCAGCCAAAGCTACGATCAATTCTTGCCCTGGCTTTTCAGGCATTTTTTCTAAAGATGCCACACCTCCAATAGGAAGCAATGTTATTTTTTTAGTATTAATATTAAATCTCTTTGCAGTTAGGGCATGGCCTAATTCATGCAGTATTACACAAAAGAAGAGCAACAAGATTAGAACAATATTCATCAGGGCGGAATATGTAGTTCCGCCGCGTTGAATATCAAGAAAAACTATCCATATCAATAAAAGCGTAAAGGTCCAATGTACTTCTAGTCTAATTCCGGCAATTTTTCCAAGCTTCAATACACCTTTCATCCTTTGGTTTTTTATGAAAGTATTTAGATATGGTAATATTAGCAATGACCAAGGTCATTACTTGTTTATCCTATGGTTTGTAATTTTAGAGGTAGTACCCTTCAAATCATCTCTTATGAACACTTTAAAGCAAGATAACTATGTACTCCTGGATAACATGACTTCAATCTGGGATCAGGTTTTTACTGTTGCGCCTTTGGTCGTAATTGGAACAAAGGAAAGACAGGGCTATGATCTTGCACCAAAACATATGGCCACCCCATTGGGATTTGGTAATTATTTTGGATTTGTATGTACCTCAAGGCACAATACCTTTAGCAACGTACTCGCAACAGGGCAATTCACTGTTAGCTTTCCAATGCCCGACCAAATTATCTCTACTTCTCTGAGTGCCAGTCCGCGAACGGAATCGATTTCTAAGTCCGAGGGGATAATTAATGCTCTACCCGTTTTAAAATCACCCTCCATGGATGCGCCTATAATAGCTGACGCTTACTTTTATTTGGAATGCGGATTACATAAAATCATTGATGGCTTTGATGATTATAGTATTATAACAGGGAAAATTAATGCTGCCTATGCGCATAAAGATTATATGAAAGTTTCGGAAATGGATGAACAGGAACAAATATTAAAAAACCCCTTACTTGCCTATATTGCCCCTGGGAGGTTTGCAAAGATTGCTGCAACAAACGGATTCCCATTCCCTAAAAATTTTAAGCGATGAAAAATCCGGATAAAATAGTGGCCATGGCTCAGGAATATCTCTTGACACATAGAGAAGATATGATTCTTTTTTTAAAAGAATTGGTAAGCTATGAATCTCCCTCTGATAAAATTAATTTACAACACCAGATATTAGCATATTTGAAAGATAGATTTTTGGCAATGGGTTATTTTGTAATTCATGTGAGAGGTAAAAATACGGGCGGGTACTTGTATGCAAGATCTAAAAACAGAAATAAACATTTGCCATTTCAGCTTATGATAGGTCATTGCGATACAGTTTGGCCCTTAGGGACCATAGAAGAAATGCCTTTAACTTATACTGGTGGTAAAATTAAGGGCCCCGGTATTTATGACATGAAAGCCGGTATCACGCAGATAGTCTTTTCTCTAATGGCTCTCAGGGAGATGAAGATATCACCAAAGGTCGAACCTGTTGTATTTATAAATTCTGATGAAGAAATAGGAAGCAGGGAGACCACCAATGCTCTTAAAAGATTGGCAAAACTTGCAGACAGGGCCTATGTTTTGGAACCACCATTGGGATTGAATGGAAAATTAAAAACCGCGAGAAAAGGTTTAGGTCGTTTTACGATAACTGTTAGGGGGAAGGCTGCTCATGCCGGATTAGACCCAACAAAAGGGGTGAATGCAATAGTAGAATTATCACAACAGGTACAGAAGCTTTACGCTATGAATGATCTTGAAAATGGGATCACTGTAAATGTGGGTATGATTGAAGGAGGTATCTCACCCAATATGGTTGCACCTTCAAGTAAAGCGGTGATTGATGTCAGAGTTCTTCGTGAAGCTGATGGGGAGCTGATAACAAAAAAAATAAAAGAATTAAAACCGATACATAAAGATGTTGAAATGGAAATTGAAGGTGGTATAGGCAGACCGCCAATGGAAAAAACTCCGCGCAATCAGCATTTATGGAAATTGGCAAAAAAACAGGGACAAGAATTAGGTCTGGACCTTGAAGAAGCGACCGCCGGGGGAGGTTCAGATGCGAATACAACCAGTTTGTATACCGCTACTCTTGATGGCCTGGGGACTCCCGGAGATGGGGCACATGCAACGCATGAATATATTATACAAAACAAGCTTGTTGAAAGAACATCTCTTTTAACACTCTTGTTATTACTAGAACCTTTAAATTAAGAATCATGAACCGTCAATTCATTTATACATCACTAACTAGAATTTCTGATTTAGCTGAAAAGGAATTCAATGTTAAAAAACTTGATAGGGAACATTGGGAAACCGGCGATTATGTCGTGAGTAAGATTCTGGATCCAGGAGGCAACACATTAAATTTAGAGCTTAGAACAGGAAGAATGCGGGGAGTAATTGGAGGAGAGACTTTGGTTGGAGCTCTGGGAGAACGTTTTGCGACTCTTGAAGCAACGGGGACTTGGCGAAAAGTTAAAGCAGACCTTAAAATGAATGTTTTAACCGGAGGTGGCTTAATGGGAAAACTAACCTCAAAATCTGTTTTTTTACCAAATATGATGGAGGTAGATTATTCCGGCCACGTAGTCAGGAATGGAAAAAAAGTTACAATGGATGATTTTGTGGAAACCGTTGAGCCATTACCTTTTAACACTCCGGTAATCCTTTTTGTAGGGACATCTATGTCTGCTGGGAAAACTACTTCTGCCAGAATTGTCACCAATCTTTTTAAGGTTGCAGGATACAATGTTGTAGGTGCTAAGTTAACTGGCGCCGGACGTTATAAAGATATCTTAGCCATTAAGGATGTAGGCGCAAATGCGGTTATGGATTTTGTGGATGTTGGACTTCCGTCTTCAATTTGTCCGGCACACATTTACAAGGCAAAGTTAGATCAGTTATTGAGCAGAGTCCAGCATCAAAATGCCGATGTAGCCATTATTGAGATAGGTGCATCTCCTCTAGAGCCCTATAATGGAGATCTCGCAATTAACGCATTAAGAGAACACGTTAAATGCATAATTTTAAGTGCTTCGGATCCTTATGCAGTATTCGGACTAATGAAAGCTTTCGAAATTAAACCGGACATTGTAACCGGGATTGCGTCCAATACACTGGCAGGTGTGAATATGGTTAATAAACTTTGTAATGTTGAGGCTCTTAATTTAATTGATGCTTCAACCACTCAGGAATTAATGAAAGTGTTATCAGAGAAAACTGGTTTTTCATTGTCTGAAAAAAGTGATGTATATGGTTAACATAACCTTAAACTGATAAATATCATACTGTAATAATTTCATGAGTTTTATCTTACAAAAGGAAAATGAAATTATTATAATCATGAAAACTTCAGAAAAGAATATTTGTCAGAGTTGTGGTATGCCAATGAAGAATATGACAGATTTTGGGACGGATAGGGATGGTAGTATAAATACAGAGTATTGTCATCATTGTTACGAAGAAGGCGAGTTTACCGATAAAGGGATTAGCCTTGAGGAGAAAATGGCCAGGAATATTAGAATTGCGGAAAAACTGGGAATGTCAAAAGCTACCGCATCCAAATTAGCCAGGAATACACTTCCGAAATTAAGGCGTTGGCGGAAATCACATAAGACCAAACATGTGGAGGAATAACACTGAATAACTATCGATGGGAATAGTTTCACTTAATGAACAACGAAGAACACGCTTCACTGCCCTTCAGGTTCTGGAAGGGTTAGAAGGTATACTCATTATTATTGCAGCCTATTTAACCTTAATTTTTAAGCCGTTAAGGGATCGCTGGGGGTTAAGCCATAAGGAGGCCAATACAACATTTCCCGGAGATCATCTGGTGCCACAACCACGTTCAGAATTCGTTCACGCCATAGAAATAAATGCCCCAGCAAGTTGTGTATGGCCATGGATTGCCCAAATAGGACAGGGAAGAGGCGGTTTTTATAGCTATGAGGCGTTAGAAAATATTTTTGGCTTGCAAATCTATAATTCGGATAAAATCTTGCCAGAATTTCAACAACCAAAAATAGGTGATTTAATTCCTTTTGGTCCAAAAGATGCTTATCCTATTGTAATCTGTGAACATGGAAAAGCCCTGGCTATTGAAAATTGGTATGATTTAAATAAAAATTCTGTTTACAATCAGGCTTTGGAATCACCTATGAACTATTTACATCTAAGTTGGCTATGGATGGTAGAACCACTCGATGAACATAGCTCAAGATTTATCTCGAGGAATAGAGTAGATTACAGCCCTTCCCTTAAAAACAGTCTATTATTTGGAGTCTTAGGTGAACCAGTTGTATTTGCTATGGACAGAAAAATGTGCTATGGTATAAAAAGAAGAGCAGAGAACTTATACAGGACTAATCCACAATAGTCATTCTCTCCCTTAGGTTCTTTATTAACTCGGAATATCAAAGGCTTATGAAAATAAATATACTTCCTGTAGTTCCTAAACCTTCTGTATTGCTCTTACCTCTTGCCGGGATGGGTCTATTTGTTGTGCTGTATATTTTGGCGGCCTTAAACTATCCGGGAGGTTCATGGGTAGTTATGGATCAGGAAGGATTCAACTTTTGGAACAATTATCTCTGCGATTTATTAGACCGGAATGCGATAAACGGGGAAATAAATCCCGCGCGTTTCTTCGCGAGAGGTTCACTGGGGGTACTATGTGTAAGTTTAATATTATTGTGGTATTTTTTGCCGGGTTTATTTTCGAAGAAAGGCGTAAATGTCGTAGTAATGTGGCTGGCAGGGCTTCTGGCATTGGTAATTACAATGTCTCTCACATCAGGGACACATGATATTACAGTGCGTATAGCCGGAGTTTTTGGAGTGATTGCCTTTATCAGTTGTTTTATAGAGCTCTACAAAGCCAAGTATTTCTCACTTGTATATTTCGGTATTGCATGTCTGATTATCTTTTTGGTTAACTATTATATTTATGAAACTGGAACTTTTATAAGAAGCCTTCCTGTTATCCAAAAAGTGACCTTTATTTGCTTCATACTATGGTTTTCTTTTTTAGATATTTCCTTCTACAAATATTTGAAACATAAAAATGAGAAAATTAGGATGAGCCACTAATAAATTTCTTAATATCCGGTCTTTGGGTACATTAAAAAGGATCGCTAAATCACTGTTATTAGAAGCTTAAATGTTTTGTTCCGGCTCATATATTTTGTAACTTTAAAAGAGCCGTTTTTCAAGCCGTATAAGGACTTTTTCTCGCGGTAAAATTCCTGAGTAAAAATTTGGAAAGGTAAATAAGAAGAAAAAGTTAGATCTTAAGAATTATCAATAAGAAAATTAAAAATAACTTAAAACATTTGCTATGAACCCACTATTTGTATTCACCATTGTATTTGTGCTTTTTCTGTTTGCAGGAATTAGAATAGTTTTTGAGTATAAACGAGCATTAAAATTTCGATTCGGAAAGTATGTGAAAACTCTTATGCCTGGTTTCAGGTGGATTATACCTATAGTAGACACCATCCAAGTTGTAGATATAAGGGTTATAACCATTAATATTGTTTCCCAGGAAGTAATGACAGAGGATAACGTTCCCTGCAGTATAGACGGGGTGGTATTCTTTAAGATATATGATCCGGAAAAGGCGGTTCTGGAGGTCGAAGAATTTTCCTTTGCAATAACACAACTTTCTCAAGCGGCATTGAGGGATGTTTGCGGGAAAGTAGAGCTGGATACGATTTTGTCCAAACGCGAGGAAATGGGTAAAAATATTAAGACTATCGTTGAGCAGGAAACCCACGAATGGGGGATAGAAATTATGGATGTCAAAATTAAAGATATTCAGCTGCCTGAAAACATGAGACGGATGATGGCTAACCAGGCTGAAGCCGAAAGATCAAGAAGAGCAAGAATCATTTTGGCCCAGGCTGAAGAACAGGCTGCCGGAAAATTGCTGGAAGCCGGTTTGCAAATAGATAAATCGCCTTCGGCAATAAAGCTGAGGTTATATCAGACCTTATCCAATATTGCAGCTGAGAAAAATTCTACAATACTCTTCCCATTCCCTGAAGAGGTATTACCTAAAACTCCAAAGAAAGAAGATTCTTAAATGTAAATATACAGGTACTTTGAAAGGCAGGTCAAAATTTTCTCCTGTGAATCACTATTAAGTATAAGCCAGCAGTAATAGCGCTATTGGCCTATTGAATAAAAAAATAAGCTGGTATTCAGGGATTGATCTTTAGATCCTTAATCCCCGCTATTTTTATACAAATAGTAGCTACCCCAAAATCCATAAATGGTGATTAAACTTAAAACAATGGGAAAGGAAATGTATTTTTCCGGGTCCAAGGTAATCGCTTCAGTATCAATATATATAGCATATAAATGTACTATGGGCCAATAAACAGAGATTCCCAGGGCACCAAGCATTAAAAAAGTCCCCCATTTTTTACCTTTAAGTAGCCCCAGAATTCCAAACACGAGTAAAGGGACATAGAATATGGTATCTCCGAAAGCAAAACCTTTGGCAAATGCTATTCCAACTTTGCCAATTTCTTTTTCTGATTCCTGCAACCCCAGGCTTAAGGCTAAATCATAATCTATTAAAGAGAGTGTTTGGCCTATGATTAAAAATACGACCAAAACAATAGACACTATAATTAACACCCAAAAACCAAATCCTTTTTTGTTTTCCATTATACGATGATTTATCCTGATTGCATTACTCTATTTCTCTAATTGAGCGAATAGTACCATGAAGTTATGTCCTGCTTCTTTCGCACATTTAGGGCAGTATGCGTAATGCACATAATATCTTTCAGCCTCTTCTTTACGTTTTTGTAAATAGCCATCCATTTGCTTTATAAATTTTGGGATCTCATTATAGGAACCATCAAATACCCTGCTAATATAGTTGCCCGAGAGTGTTGTGTTAATTGCATTTGGGACCTCATTTGTCACTGAAATATAGATCTCTGACATAAAAGCATGTGGGTCTGTAAATAACACCAGGATATCTTCCCTGTTGTCTGACAGACTTTTGGAATCTTCTGCTAGATTCATCATGTTGGTAATTCTCTTACCTATCATTGGAGGCAATGGGATATGAAAAAAAGTAGGCACGCTACCCTTAATAAATTTTTTACGATCCCAATGGAAAGTCTTTTTATTCCATTTTTCCGGATGAAATTTTGGGCAGCATTCTTGTTTTTCTACTTGCATAACTTATAATTTCAATATGCGATACGCCAACTATAAGGATCCGCACAAGAACTAGCTTTCCTGAAGCAGTTCTTTCTTTAATATATTTCTGAAACGCGTAGCACTCAGATAATGATCTTCAATTAACCTTCCATTGTGTAATAGGCTAAAAACTCCATAGCCAGAAGGAGCCTCTTTTGCCTCATTTGCGTTGCTTAATTTGGTTACATTGAGATCAATACCAAAATCCAAAGCCGTATTCAGGAGTGCTATTACCGATTTTTCGTGCCAAGGGCATTGATCTGCATAGACCAAATGCCAGCCCTTGTATTTCTTTTGATTTGCAGTCCAATTTATAAGTTCGGGCTCCTTGGCTTTAGGCTCCCATTTTTTGGAAAGTAATTCAAACCTGCCTCTCTGATCTACTTGAATAAAGTCATTATTTTCAAAAATCCTCTTATCTGTAATCCATGCACCCTTGCTGGTCATCACACAAATACCATCCATTTTTTGATTCTTAGCAGCATTTTCGGCTTCCTTTATGAGCAGTGATCCATATCCCTTGTTCTTATTTTTATTTGGATATACATACATACAGTGTATAAACATATAGTTATTTCCGGTTACCGGGCGCCAGGCATTGATCACAGGTATATATTCAATAAAGCCAATCATTTTATCAGCATTATCCTTAAGAATCTTCATCCGTAATCCAAGCTTATATTGTTTCTCAAACCATATGCGCTTACTATGAAACCCCGGTTTCTTTATGTCCTTAATACAAAAAAGGGTTTCTTTATGTACATTTTCAGGGGTAACATCTTTGATTTTTGTCATTTTAACATACTCTAAGATTTCAATGTATATTAGTTAATTTCCAAAAGTCTTCGGCTTCTTTTTCCATTTTCTCTAACCTGGTGTAGTAATCAGGAAATTCCTTTAAATGTGCCCAGGCAATTTTACCTGTAAGGTATTTGTCATCATTGGTGACATTAGTTTCCGGAAAGCGCGTTCCATGTTCAAATTCTACATTTATTCCATCAGTAAATTCGTCCAGACTTACTTCTTCCCAATTGATACCAAGAGATTGTCCAATCTCCTTAGCTTCTTGTTTTTTAATTTTTTTCATTTCCCTTATGGTTTTTAAAAATTCCTTGCGTGATTGACGAGAGCAACTGAGTTTTTAACCGGCCATTAATCCGCCATCTATTACATAGGTGCTGCCGTTTACATATTTGCTTTCATCTGAGGCGAGATATAGGACAAGATTTGCAATTTCTATTGCTTCCGCGTACCTTGAGAATGGTACAATCCCCTCAAATCCTTTTTTTACCTCTTCCGAATTATCAGGAGAAATATCCGTTTCAATCCTGCGCATCATTTGAGTATTTACCGGCCCGGGATGCACTGTATTTACGCGTATTTTTCTATCTGCAAATTCTAATGCAGCCACTCTCATTGTGCCAATAACTCCATGTTTACTGGTTACATAAGCGCCTAAATCCTTGAATCCTTTTAGTCCGGCAACTGAAGATGTTATTATCACAGATCCTCCATCAACCATTTTTGGGATCACGTATTTACATCCATACCATACTCCTTTAAGATTTACGGCAATGACCTTTTCAAATATGTCGTCCGGATAGTCCTCCATAGAACTTGACGTTCCTTCGATTCCTGCATTATTAAAAAAAACGTCTATTTTGCCAAATTTGGACAGGGTTTCAGCGGCATATTTTTCTACGCCCGCCGGATCAGATACATCGGCCACACAATAAGCCAATTTTGAAGAATTGAGTTCTTTGGAAGTCGATTCCAGCATATCTTTATTAATATCTACCAACATAACACTTGCTCCTTCCTTAAGAAACAGCGCAGCTGTACTCTTGCCTATTCCGGCAGCTCCTCCGGTAATAATAGCGACTTTATCTTTTAATCGTTCCATGATATTTATAATTCAAGTTTTCGTAATTCCCATTTGTTTGAAGGTAATTTTACAGCCAGGCTTTTAACTGAAAGGAATTTTGCCCGCAGCTCAGGCAATTCATATCGTCTTTTAGACATCGAAATTCCATCTCTCTTATTTATAAGCAGCATGATATCGCCTTTAGTATCCAATAGAACCTCGCTAAATTTATAATCATAGATGTTCAACTGGAAATTATTTTTGCCTCTAAAGTCTTTAGTAACTAGAATACCAACAGCGTATCCTTCGTTGAACTCTGTTAGATTCAAATATTCGGGTTCTATTATTACTTTACCTTCAGGATTTATAAAACCATAGGTTACAATCTCCTCTTCTTCCATGATTTTTTTTATCATGCATCGGCCATTTTTAAATTGAGGAAAACGTATACCGCTTACATCATTAATTGAAGTATTAGCTAGTTTATTCCAAACAAGATCATCTCTGAATTCTATTACTAATTGACCTTCCTTATTGATAAAGCCCCATTCATTACCCTTTCTTATAGCTGCCAATCCTTCACTAAAAGGGGCTATTTCATCAATTCCTGTAAGTTCTTGAGCAAAGCAAATAAGTGGTACTATGATTAAAGCGCAAATCGTGAATAATTTTTTCATATGATTTTATATTAAAGGTATTAATAGCAGCGCAAAATTAAGTTGCGTTCGCCTGGTATAAAATGACCTGTGTCATCTCCAAAGAGGGCGGCCGCAGATATTTACCAGATAGTCTTGGTAGCTAAATCCGTGGTCGAATCTTCTTAGGTTTTAAAACATAATATTTGAATAAATCATACTCTTAAGGTCCTTTGGAAGTCCGTCTCTAATATCTTCCATTTCTCCCAGTGAAATATATTTTCTAAGATATATGAAGGTAGTATCTATATATTGTTCGGCCACTTCATCACTGTATTCAAAATCGTTGATGGCAGATGGACCGTCGTGCTTTCTCACAAGGTCTAAAAAATCTGCCATATGTTTTATTTTCAATTTCTTCTTGCCCCTAAGAGTCCATCCGTTTACGTAAACTGCTTTTAAGAACATAGGTAATTGTGCTATGAATTGTAATGATTCCTCAGTAGAAATTATATCTCGTAAGCTGTGTAAAATAGCCGCTAATATCCTTCCCGCCTTATCTCTGTCTTTACCAAGATTCATTTCCTTGGTGTATTCTTTTAGAAAAGTATTTCCCTCCGTCGCATATTGATTGAAATTTAGTGCCATGATCATATTTTTTAATGTTAACCTTAAAGTTGAGAATGAACGCTTACAATACAAATGATCTTGGTCATCTATAACATGATTATTGAAATTTTTGGATAGCAAACGGTCAAAGCATCTATTTCAAATAATTCTACTGATTAATATCATAGTTAACATCTTGGATGCTCAGTAAATTTGAGTTATAGATTTAAATACACTAATTATGAACATACTTCTTCCAACCGATTTTTCTAAAAATTCCCGGAATGCTATTGCTTACGCAATGCAGTTGTTTAAAAATGAAAAATGTAACTTTTACTTCCTTCATACGTATACCCCCTCATTTTACAGGATGGATTATATGTTGGGAGGACCTTTGTTTAGCGCTATCCCTGATTCCGACGTTGATATCTCCCTGGCAGGTTTAGAAAAAACGCTTGAAGATGTAAAGAAAAAATATAAGAATCCAAACCATACCTATTCCATTATTTCAGCTTTTAATACCCTTACAGATGAGATAAACGAAGTAACGGTAGAGAAAGAAATTGATATGGCTGTAATGGGAACTCAGGGCGCAACGGGAGCCAAAGAGATTTTTCTTGGAACAAATACTGTTTACGTCCTGCGTAAAGCCATTGCACCGGTTTTGGTAATTCCGGAAAACTATACCTTCCAAAAAATTCAGAGAATTTTACTTCCATCAGACTATTTGACAAATTATAAGGAAGACGAATTGAATATCGCCATAAAAATGGCTAAAATGAACGAGGCAAAACTTATTGTCCTACATGTAAAAGAGGAGTATGATCTGACTGCGAGTCAACAGGAAAATAAGAAGGCTCTCTATAGTAGTTTAGATGGTTTGTCTACAACATTTACAGAATTAAAGGGCAGCTTAATGCCAGATGCAATTTTAAAATATGTCCAAATTAATGAGATTGATCTCCTAATGATGATGAATAGAAAACACTCATTTTTTGAACGACTTTTTGAACGTCAAAATGTAGACCAGATAGGGTTTCATATAAAAATACCGTTTCTGGTTATTAGAGATACAGCTGAGATTATTAAATAACAGACTAAGATGAAAAATGTTTTATTACTTACCGATTTTTCAGATAATGCATGGAATGCCATTTTTGCAGCTTTGAAAATGCATGAACATATCACTTGTAATTTTTATTTATTGAATACCTATGAGCCCAGTTTTGCTAATATTCTTGGAGACAAGAGCAAAGAAAGATTGGGGGTGATTTATGAGTCACTTGCAAAAAATTCTTCAATTGAACTAGATAAGATTTTGCAGTATCTGGAAGTGAATCATACCAATAAAAACCACAGTTTTGAAAAACTTTCCTTATCAGACGATATCGTCCATGCTGTAAATGAAATATGTAAAGAAAAGGATATTGATTTAATTGTCATGGGAACTAAAGGAGCAACGGGGGCCAAAGAAATATTTATGGGAAGCAATACAGTAGAGCTGATTAAAAAGGTTAACCACTGCCCCATATTTGCAGTTCCGAGTAAGCATGATTTCAAAGACATGGATACCATTTTATTTCCCACTGAGTTTACGAGACCTTATACCAAATATGAACTGAAACCACTTATTGAACTGGCAACAGTATGGAATTCGGAAATTTTAATATGTTACGTAGCCCAGGAATTTACCTTACTTGGAGAACAAATAACCAATAAAGAGGTTTTAACGAAAAGACTGGGCAAAGTTGCACATTCTTTTCACAATGTTGAATTACAGGGTACTGTAGCTGATTCCATAAGTAGTTTTGCGAAAGAGACTATGGCAGATATTATTGTTATGATAAATTACGAGCATACTTTTATTGAGAAGCTTACCCGGGAAGCTGTCGTTAAAAAAGTAGGCTTTCATTCAAAAATACCATTGCTGGTTTTGCCTCAATGAGTACTAAAATTTGTTTCTGATTCAACTAGAATTTAAATACTGATTACAATGATGCGTATTATTCTACCTACAGATTTTTCTAAAAATGCATGGCACGCAATTAAATATGCGACATTCCTTTTTGAACAATCGCCATGTTCTTTCATCATAATTCACGCACACCAGGTAAGTCCTTCAGGCTTAATAAGCACAATTAACAAGGAACGAGAAACCAGGTTACATGAGATTACGGTTCAAGAATCTGAACGAAAGCTTAAAAAAATTGTAAATCATTTAAACAAAATTAATAAGGTTCCGGGTCACCAATTTGAAGGTGAACTGGTTACAGATTCATTGTTAAATGCAATTGGTCGGGAAGTAATTGATAAGGATGCTGACTATATTATTATGGGAACCCAGGGGGCATCCGGAATAAGTGAAATTTTTATGGGCAGCAATACTGTGAGCGTTTTAAAGCATATTAACTTTTGTCCGGTTATTGCAGTTCCCAATTCATACGATTTCAGTTCTTTCGATGAAATTTTGTTTGCTACAAATTTTAAACACTTATACCAACGGGTTGAATTACTACCATTGCTGGATCTTGCCAAACTTCGAAAAGCCAGGATTAATGTTATTCATGTTATTGAGGAAAGGGAACTGAACGAAGAACAATTGCAATTAAAGAAATTACTTCGTGATTTATTAGGAGAAGAGAATAGTGATTTTGAAAACTTTGACTATCATCCGAATATCGCTTTAAAAATTAACGATTTATGTGAAAAGAAGAATGCAGGGATGATTGCAATGATTAATTCGCAACATGGTTTTTTTAAAGGATTGACTCACGAACCCGTTATTAAGAAAGTTGCTTTTAAGACAAAGATTCCTTTTTTAGTCCTTCCGGAGGTAGAGTCATAGTACAATTGGGCTACGTAAACACAAAAACCATAATCCATTTTGCTATTTATGTGCCTAAACCAATCCTTAGACTATTTATAAGCCAAGATTATCGCTGGAGTAAACAGAATAGCATAAATTTGCACTTTGAAAATCCTGGTATCAATGAGCAAAGCCATTTATGTAGCTACTACCGAGCCCAATAGCGGCAAATCTATAATATCATTGGGACTAATGCATTTATTATTGGGAAAAGCTGCCAAAGTAGGGTATTTCAGGCCAATAATTAATGATTATGGCCCTGGGGAGAAGGATAATCATATTAACACTGTGATTTCTTATTTTGGTATACAAATGGAGTATGATGATGCTTATGCATGTACCCGAAGTGAGGTTATCCAGAAGTACAATCAGGATAAGGATGATGAGGTATTGGACAAGATCATAGAAAAATACAAAGCCATTGAATCTCGTTTTGATTTTGTTTTAGTTGAGGGGACAGACTTTTCAGGAGAAGGATCTATTATAGAATGGGATATTAATGTTTATATGGCTAAGAACCTTGGAATCCCAACCGTTATCCTCGCAAGCGGGGTTGGTAAAACTCTGGACGAATTGGTTGATAACCTTTACCTCGCATATGATTCTTTTACCGATAAAGGTGTCGAAGTTTTAATGGTGATTGCCAATAAAGTACAACCAAAAAATGTGAATTTAGTAACGAATGGTCTTTTAAAAGCACTTCCGGCCGAAGTGCTGATTGGTACTATTCCGTTAAATCCATCCCTCGGTAATCCAACCATGAAAGAGATTGTTAAAGAATTGGGAGGCAAAATTCTTTTTGGGGAGGAATTTTTGAACAACCAGGTAGATAATTTTAGCGTGGGTGCCATGCAATTGCGAAATTATCTTGTTCATTTTAAAGAATACGGTTTGGTTATCACTCCCGGTGATAGATCTGATATAATCCTGGGTGCCCTTCAGGCTAACTTATCTTCAAATTATCCAACTGCCTCGGGAATAGTACTCTCCGGCGGACTTATACCTGAAGATACTGTAATTAGGTTAATAGAAGGTCTTTCGGAGGTGGTTCCTATCATCTCGGTTCAGGGAGGTACCTTTGCTATAGCAAATAAGGTCGGGGCTATACGTCCTAAAATATATGCGGAGAATAAACAAAAAATAGAAATATCTATTCAGGACTTTACAAGATTTGTTCCTGTAAATGCTTTAACGGAGCGCCTTATAACTTTTCAGGCAAACGGCATAACTCCACGTATGTTCCAGTATAATCTCCTTAAAAGAGCACAAACGGACAAAAAACATATTGTCTTACCTGAAGGTACAGATGAGCGCATACTAAGGGCAGCAAAAGAACTAATCGATGCAGATGCCGTAAAACTAACTCTTTTGGGAGATCCTGCAGAGATAAAGGAAAAGGCAAAACAACTGGATTTACCACTGGATTTTGAAGAAATAAGCATCATAGATCCTTTGAATTCAGCCTATTTTAAGGATTATAGCAATACGCTTTATGAACTGCGTAAGCATAAAAATGTTGACAGGGCTATGGCACAAGATCTCATGGCTGATATCTCTTATTTTGGAACGATGATGGTCTACAAAGGAGATGCAGACGGTATGGTTTCAGGAGCTGTTCATACCACCCAACATACTATCAGACCCGGACTACAATTAATCAAGACCAAACCCAATGTATCTATAGTGTCCTCTGTATTTTTTATGTGTTTGGAAGACAGGGTTTCTGTTTATGGGGACTGCGCAATAAACCCGAATCCGAATGCAGAACAGTTGGCTGAAATTGCGATTACTTCAGCAGCAACTAGTTTAGCATTTGAGATAGAACCCAAAATTGCTATGCTTTCTTATTCTTCCGGAACTTCCGGTGCAGGTGAGGATGTAGAAAGAGTGCGGGAAGCTACAGAGCTTGTTAAAAAAAGAGCACCCTATTTAAAAGTAGAGGGTCCTATCCAATATGATGCCGCGGTAGATGAAAAAGTTGGTAAAACCAAAATGCCTGATTCGGAAGTGGCCGGACAGGCAAGTGTTTTTATATTCCCCGATCTAAATACAGGTAATAATACGTACAAAGCCGTGCAACGAGAAACTGGTGCCCTGGCAATAGGTCCAATAATCCAGGGGCTCAATAAGCCCATAAACGACCTGAGCAGGGGAAGTACGGTGAACGATATTTTTAATACAGTTATTATAACTGCCATACAGGCGCAGGCGGTATAATTTAGTCATTTCAATGAATATCCTAATTATTAACACAGGTAGTTCTTCAATAAAGTATCAGTTAGTGCATATGCCTTCGGAAAGTGTTTTATGCTCCGGAATGGTTGATCGAATTGGTCTGGAAAATGCTAAATTGAAATATGTAAAGGAAGATTATGAGGTTCATGAAAGTCTTCAGGTTCCATCACATAGAAAAGGACTGCAGCAGGTAATTGAAATGCTTTTGGACCCTGTTAATGGCGCAATAAGTAATGCAAATGAAATAAATGTCGTAGGGCACAGGGTAGTACACGGTGGAACTGCCTTTTCCGAAACTACGGAGATTACCGCGGAAGTAAAAGATAAGATTGCAGCTTTGAGTAAGTTGGCACCATTGCACAATCCGCATAACCTTGAGGGAATATTGATTGCAGAAGAATTATTTCCTAATGCCAAACAGGTTGCAGTCTTTGATACTGCCTTTCATCAAACTATTCCTTTAAA
Organism: uncultured Eudoraea sp.; assembly: GCF_947258525.1. Classification (GTDB taxonomy): domain Bacteria; phylum Bacteroidota; class Bacteroidia; order Flavobacteriales; family Flavobacteriaceae; genus Eudoraea. The sequence goes on along the minus strand of NZ_CAMYIP010000133.1, from coordinate 56,830 downwards.
ATCTCGTAAGTATGCCATACCTAATGAATTATATGACGATCATGGTATTCAACTCTACGGATTTCACGGTACCAGTCACAAATACGTAACAGAAAAAGCGATACGCTTTTTGAATAAAAAAACAACAAAGATAATTAGTATTCATTTAGGCAATGGTTGCAGTATTACCGCAGTGCAAAATGGACAAAGTATAGATCATAGCTTAGGCTTTGCTCCTTCAAATGGACTTATCATGGGTTCAAGAAGTGGTGATATTGATCATTCTATGATTTTTTATTTGGTAGAATCGCTAGGTTATAGTTTGACGGAAGTAAATGAATTGCTAAACAAGAAAAGTGGAATGTTAGGCCTCACCGGTTATAGTGATTTACGGGAAATTCAGGCGAAAGCCAACGAAGGTGATACTCAATGTCAGCTTGCATTGGAAATGAATGCGTACAGGATTAAAAAATATATTGGGGCATACAGCGCTGCAATGAATGGGTTGGATGCTCTTATATTTACTGCCGGTATAGGTGAAAATTCCGGTTACCTCAGAGAACTCGTTTGCTCTGAAATGGATTTTTTTGGTATCGAGATGGATATTGAGAAGAATAACCAAAAATCCTCTGAATTTCGTGAAATACAGAAGGAGTCTTCCAGAGTGAAAATTTTAGTCATACCTACAAATGAGGAATTGGAAATAGCAAAGCAATCTTTTCAGCTATTGAACTCTTAAAAATGCGCAACAACATTAAATCCTTAAGGCTACCATTACAATCCTTAAGGCTACCATTACAATCGCGGCCTTAAGAAATTATCACGTAATATAATTCCTGAATTGGTTTCAATTTAATGTAAAATTATCACTGAAATGATAAAGATCATTTGGTAAAGAAAGTCTATGTCATAACTTAACCAATTATTAATATTAACCTAAAAAAAATTTATCATGTCAGACAACAGTAGTAATGTTTTGTTAGCTCTGTTAACAGGGGCAGCAATAGGAGCTGGTATAGGAATACTTTATGCTCCTGACGAAGGGATTAAGACCCGAAAAAAAATTAAAGATAAAGCACTTGAAACCAAGCATGATTTAACAGAACGAATTTCTCATGCTAAAGACGAACTCACCAAAGTAGCTGATGAGCGAAAAGAAGTTTTTGAACAAAAACTCGAAGATACTATCTCTACGATGAGTTATAAAGCAGATGAAATAATTGTTCAATTAGAACGTAAGCTTGAGGAGATCAGGAAGAAAAATGCACAATTACAGAAGTAGATTCTTATGGCTTTTGAAGGATTAAGACAAAATATTTCTGAATTAGACGAAAATGTTAGTTCCTATGTGGAGCATAGCATAGAATACGCCAGGCTCAAAAGTTTTAAGATCTCAATGGTTTTGGTCACCTATTTAGCAAAGGTTATTCTGGTAGGTACCATAGCTGTTTTGGCCTTACTGTTTTTGAGCATGGCGGCTTCTTTTGCAATTGGCAATGCAATGGACAATACTATTTATGGATTCGCGATAGTTGGACTTGTTTATCTGATTCTTGGAATTATTGGCTACAGATTTAGGGATAAGTTAAATAAACCTCTGCTGAAAATGTTTTCTGAATACTTTTTTGATGAACCATGAACAAAAAATACAACTCATTTAAGGAAATTGACGAGGATTTAAAAATTCTTGCGCTGCAAAGAGAGATAAATAAGGAATATACAAAGTATAGCTTCCAGGAAATCAAAACGTATTTCTATCCTATTAATTTAATGAAAGGTATTGATGGTTTTGTTGTTAGAGTATTAGTGCCCTTTATCTTGACAAAGGTTTTAAAGAGAAAAAGACTGTCTGAATAGCAATAATGAAGATGTTTAGAAATACCATAGGCGTATGGCAAACTCCTATGGTATTTTTTTATGTAGTATTTTATTTTCATAATGAGATAAGTTAATAATCCCGCTACAGCCAACTAATAGATTAGATATAGAGTATCTTTGAACTAACAGCTATATTATGAAGATAGGATTAGTTTTGTCTGGGGGCGGTTTCAGGGGCATTGCTCATATAGGGGTTCTAAAGGCTCTTGATGAATTTGGTTTTGAGATTACCCATATAGCGGGTACAAGTGCCGGAGCTGTCATAGGTGCCTTGTATGCCGGCGGGTTAGATTGGAAGCAAATCCTTGAGTTCATAAAAGAAGTCAATATTTTTAGTCTTAATAATTATGCGGTTGGCAAACCGGGATTTGTTGATACTGAAAAGTTATATGATGACTTTTTGGTGTTCTTTCCGGATGATAATTTTGAAAGCCTCAAAATTCCATTATACATCACGGCTACTGACATTTTGGAAGGTAGTTTAAAAGTATTTACAAAAGGAGAGCTTATCAGACCCATATTGGCCTCTGCTGCTTTTCCGGGAGTTTTTACACCGGTTAAAATAGCTGATTCTTATTATGTGGACGGCGGGGCCTTAAACAATTTTCCAGTAGATCTGATCAAAGAACATTGTAAACATATAATTGGTGTTTACGTAAATCCTTTTCTTAAATTAGAAATAGATCAGTTAAAACGCTCTTATAATGTCTTAGAACGTGCATACCAGATAAGGGCCGCTAAGGATTCTCTCCCTAAATTTGGGGATTGCACACTGGTAATATCTCCAAAGGATTTGATTAATCATAGAACATTTTCCATAAAAGATATGGATACTGTTTTTAATTTGGGTTATGAGGCGGCAATAATGGCTTTGGAGAATTCTTCTAATCTACAAATGCCACAAAAGACCGGTTTGTAATGTTTTAGCTAGCGACTTTTTAAATTGATACAAAAAGAATGCCCTCCGGTGCGATCTTTTACTACATGGACAAATTTAAGATCGCAAACAGAGGGCATTTTAAGCTAAGAATTAGAAATTAACTAATCTCAATAACTTTTGGTTTAGCTTTTACAGCTACTTCTTTTTTTGCTAATTTAAAGCTTAAAATACCGTCATTGTATTTTGCTTTAATTTCCTCTTCTTTAACATTTTCTGGTAAAAGCAAGGATCTTTCAAATGCATTATAACTAAACTCTCTTCTTGTGTAATCGTCTTCCTTTTCCTCCTTTTTCATTTCTTTTTTTGCCGAAATATTAAGGTATCCTTCGTCAATAGTGATCTCGAAGTCTTTTTTTGCAAATCCCGGTGCTGCTAATTCAATTTCAAAGTGGTCTTCTTTTTCGATAATATTTAGCGCAGGTTCACCAGCTCTTGCATTCCAGAAGCGATCATTTACTAATCCACGATTCCAAAATTTGTCTTCGAAAAAATTTTCCATGTCAAAAAAATCGGAAGTGATCAGATTTCCAAAAGGCCTTGCCCTTTTTCTAAATTTAACTAGTGTCATGATATTTTTTTTAAAGGTTAAACATTATTTGAAATACAAATTTAGAATGGTGATTTTCAATTCGGAATGATTTTGATCAGTCACCATACATTTAACGATGCCTTGAAATCAAAATACTATCATTTTAGTAAGGAAATGAATATCTTAGCAGCCTATGGATTATTTTGTAATTGCCAGTATATTAGTGTTTATATCTGCATTCTTTGGTTATCTAAATGTAAGATTCATTAAGCTCCCAAACACTATTGGGCTTACTGTGATTACTATTCTATTTACTCTTGGGGTTTTCGCACTTAGTTATTTTGATGATACCTTATTAAATGCCGAACGCTATATCATAACCCATATAGATTTCAGATCTGTACTTCTTGATATTATGCTGAGCTTTTTGCTGTTTGCCGGGGCCCTTCATACCGATTTGCAAAAATTAAGGGAACTTAGATGGCCCATTCTGATTTTTGCAACTTTTGGGGTTCTTGTTTCTACTTTCCTCGTTGGAACAATTATATTTTATATGCTACATGGCATAGGGATAGAGGTTCAATTTATTAATTGTCTTCTTTTTGGAGCACTTATATCCCCAACAGACCCTATCGCCGTTTTGGGCATACTAAAAAAGGCTAACGTGCCTAAAAAATTGGAAATTAAAATAGTAGGGGAATCACTTTTCAATGATGGAGTTGGGGTCGTAATTTTTCTAACCATTTTCGGGATTGCAAGTGGAAGTTCCGGAGATTTTTCTATGACTGACGTTCTAATTCTTTTTATTCATGAAGTAGGCGGAGGATTACTATTGGGAGCACTGCTGGGATGGGTCACAGTAAGGTTAATGAAGTCTATAGACGATTATGACATTGAAGTCATTATAACATTGGCAACGGTCATGACCGGGACTATAGTTGCACAATACTTGCACATATCTGCTCCGCTGGCCATGGTAGTTGCAGGATTAGTTGTTGGAGGAAATACAGCCAGGCAATTGGCAATGTCGGAGCTTACCGAAAATTATGTGGATAAGTTCTGGGAACTGATAGACATTCTCTTAAATACACTACTTTTTGTACTTATTGGAATGGAATTATTGGTTTTAGACCTGGAGCCAGAATATATAATGGCCGGACTCCTGGCCATACCCATTGCATTAATTTGCAGGTATGCCTCTCTTATTATCCCCGTAAATGTCTTTGCGAAGCGTTTAGATTTTGTTCCTAACACCAATCTGATAATGACCTGGGGCGGGTTACGAGGAGCTATATCCATTGCTCTTGCACTTGGTCTAACCTACGAAATGCACAGAGAGTTGTTTTTAGTTATGACCTATGTTGTCGTAATTTTTTCCATAATTGTTCAAGGGCTTACCGTAGGAAAATTGGTCAAAAAACTCAGGAGAAAAATAGAAGGGCTTTAAGCCTTATATATCTATTTCCAGAAGAATAGGGCAGTGGTCAGAACCAAAGAATTCCGGAAGGATTTGTGAAGATTTAACTTTGGGTAGTAATGACTTACTTATTAAAAAATAGTCTATTCGCCAGCCTGTATTGCGCTCACGTGCCTTGAAGCGATAGCTCCAATAGGTATATGCCACCCCATCCGGATTTAAATTTCTGAATGAGTCTACAAATCCGGAATTTATAAAATTGTCCATTCCATCTATTTCAATTTGTGTGTACCCTGCAGTTTTATTGTAATTAGATTTGTCGTTTTTGAGGTCTATTGCCCGATGAGCAACATTGAAATCCCCGCATAAGATAAGGGGCTTTATTTTTTCTTTTTCTTTTAAATATTGAAGGAAGTCTGCATCCCACTTACTACGATATGATAAACGATCTAATTTCTGGCCAGAATTGGGAACGTAAACGTTTATTAAAAAGAAGTTGGCATATTCAACACAGATTACCCTTCCTTCTGAGTCATGCTCGGCTATACCCATATCATAACTAATAGTGATAGGGTTGAGTTTACTTAAAATTGCAGTACCGGAATAGCCTTTTTTTTCAGCAGAATTAATATAAAGATGTTGGTCTTTTAGGGGTAATAAGGCTTTTTCTACTTCAATATCCTGGGCCTTTGTTTCCTGAATACAAAGTATATCAGGATTCAAAACATTTATCGATTCAAAGAATTCCTTTTTGATTATGGCCCGGATACCATTAACATTCCATGAAACTATCTTCATTTTGAACAAAATTAATTTGCATAAAAATAACACACTTTATTCATATACAAGGGTTAAATAGTTCCCTAAAGGGCCATGCAGCGAAAATGCATTTTAAATCTTTGTAATGTGTGATCTTGCTTTAAAATTTAAGGATGATCGCGATAATTTTACGATATTGCAGCCTGTTTTATCAATTGGTTTAAATAGAACCGATATAATAATACAAGGAGTGTTAGCTCAGCTGGTTTAGAGCACCGCCTTGACAGGGCGGGGGTCGTTGGTTCGAATCCAATACACTCCACGCCAAGCAGAAAATCCACGCAAACTTGTGTGGATTTTTTATGCTTGCTAAACAGGGAACTGTATTTGGATCAGCGAGCTTATCGAGTTAATCCAATACACTCTTCAGCATGAAGGTATTACAGATAATCCAGAATTCTTTCCAGGGCCATGCCCCGGGATCCCTTAATTAGAAGATTGCCTTTTTTTAATTTATTGCCTTTAAGGAAGTCGGATAAGTCTTCAAAAGTTGCAAATTTTGTGAATTTTGAATGCGTTTTATAGAAATTTTGCCCTACGAGATAGACTTTATCAAAATTCATTCCTGAAGCCAGATCAACAATTTTTTGATGTTCTTCCTTGGCGTCTATACCTAATTCAAACATATCCCCCAGAAAAACAACTTTTCCATTCCCGGGAAGATTACTAAAATATTCCAGAGCTGCTTCCATGCTATTTGGGTTTGCATTATAGGCGTCCAGGATAATATGATATTCCTTCTTGTCTATAATCTGGGAACGGTTGTTTTTAGGAACATAGGCTTCAATCGCATTTTTTATATCCTCCAAGGGTACGTTAAAATATTTTCCCATAAGTACTGCTGCTCCGCAATTCGTAAAATTATAACTGCCTATAAGCTGAGTGTTAATTACGGTTTCTTCTGTTTCCAGTTTTACAAAGGGCTGTGATCCCAATAAGGTTATCTTATAATGTTTGTTATCTGAGATGCTATACCCATATTTATTTGAGTAATTTTTTAATTTCTCTACTTGAATAGGATCGTCTGCATTAAGAAAAATAAATTTTTTATTTGCAATAAGATGGCCGTAGAGTTCACTTTTACCTTTGATAACACCTTCTAAACCTCCAAAGCCTTCCAGATGGGCTTTCCCGAAATTGGTTATATATCCAAAATCAGGTTCAGCAATATTGCATAAAAATTCAATTTCTTTGATATGGTTTGCACCCATTTCAATGATGGCAAATTCTGTATCTGCCTTAATCGTAAGTAGCGTAAGAGGTACCCCAATATGATTGTTTAGGTTACCTTTCGTGGCAATAGCATTATATTTTTTTGATAAGACGGCATATATTAACTCTTTCGTTGTGGTTTTACCATTGCTACCTGTTAGTCCAATAATTTTTGCCTTACAATAATTCCTGTGAAAGTTTGCCAATTGCTGAAGGGTTTTCAACACATCCTCTACGAGTACGAAAGCCTCACCCGTCATATACTTTTCCTCGTCTACTATGGCATACGCAGCACCATTCTTTATAGCTTCAGACGCAAATTTATTGCCATTGAAATTCGGGCCCTTAAAGGCAAAAAATATGCAATTTGGTTGAATGTTACGGGTGTCTGTACAAACCTGGGGATACTTTAAAAAAAGTTGGTGCAATTTCTCAATTGTCATAAAAACAAAGATATAAAAAAGCCCTAATGCTAACATCAGGGCTTAGTTTATATTCAGGAATTATTTATTATTTTGCTTTTGCTTTTTTTCCTCGTACAGTTTTATTTTTAGTCTTAGATTTGGAGCCTACTCGGGACATGGCACATCTGAATCCTATATAATCTGTGGCCATGTATTGTGGTAAGAATCTGCGTTGTGCAGGATCTAACCAATACGCCCTGTCTCTCCAAGATCCTCCTTTATAAATCCTGACTTCATCATTTATAAGTGTCGTCCTGTTGTTGCTTTTGTCATACTCGCGAATTATTTCACCAGCAGAATCGCGCTCCACTTTATGCTTCGGTGCATCATACATCTTACGGGCCGGATCCTCTTCATCATCACCTGCAAATCGGTCAAAAAATCTGGATGATCCCGCATCACCATCTCTATAACCTCTGTTGTCACTATCCGAGAAATTCGTCCTTAAATAAGTTTCCTCTTCATCAACAGGTACCATTTTAATTTCTCCCGGAAGATTTACTGCTACAACTTTTCCATTAGGCAAGGTGTCAAAAATTACACTATCTCTAAGAATAGTTACTTTACCATCTTCGCCAATAGCAGTTTTCATATAAATGTTACCTCTATAGTAATTGAAATCACTTATTTCATCATCTACAATCGGACGATATACATCAGCCACCCATTCTGCAACGTTACCAGCCATATCGTATAGACCGAGGTCATTGGGTTTGTAAGATTTTACCTGGGCTGTGATATCAGCTCCATCATCAGACCAACCTGCAATTCCGCCATAGTCACCTTTACCTTGTTTAAAGTTGGCTAACTGATCGCCTCTTCCCACACGCTGTCCATTTCTTGTATAATCACCTTCCCATGGATATTTTTTTCTACCACGGTAATTATTGTATTCTCTTGTACCTTGCAGCGCAGCTGCGGAGTATTCCCATTCAGTTTCCGTAGGCAGCCTGTAAGCAGGCATTATTATACCAGTACTTCTCTTTGCAAAAGTAGAAACAGAATCTTTTTTCATTTTACCTTGTAAAGAATCTATTTGTCCATTATATACAGATTCAGGACGGTTAAGATAGGCTTCAGTACTAAAAGTACCTTCTACTTCACCTCCCATTGCCCGGTATTTGGCATCCTGAGCCAAATAACCTTCTTTTTCAAGCATGGCTTCATTCACCCTGTCTGTTCTCCATTCAGAAAACTGGACAGCTTGAATCCAATTCACACCTACTACAGGATATTCTGCATATGCAGGGTGGCGCAGGTAATTGTTGGTCATTGTTTCATTATAACCCAATCGGTTTCGCCATACCAATGTGTCTGGTAAAGCACCTTTGTAAATATTTGTATATTTTGGATTTTCCGGAGGATATACCGCTTTAAGATAATCGAGGTATTCCAAATACATTACATTGGTTACTTCAGTTTCATCCATGTAAAAGGACTGCACGTGTTGTGTTGTAGGAGTGTTATTCCAGTCATGCATTACGTCATCCTGGACCTTCCCTTTTGTGAAAGTACCTCCTTCTATAAAAACAAGTCCGGGACCTGTGGCTTGTTCTTTAAAGTCAGAATTGTACTGAAAACCACCTTCTTTGGCGTTTATTTTCCAGCCTGTAGCTCTTGAAACATTTTTTGATGATGCTGAGGCAGATTTTTTACAACTGTTAAATGTAAAACTTCCCATTAACACTGCACAAGAAAGTACAACTTTGATCAACTGTTTTTTCATCTGTATTTAGGACTTAAGTTCAATATCAAACAGTATTTGTTCGCTATTTGATAGAATATTTAAAAAAATTGTGTCGCTTTCGGCTTATAAAACGATGATTATCACATAATATTTTATAGTTCCGAAAATATTTTTACCCATTTGCGCAGGCAACATTTATTAGGACCTTTGCCATTTTGATAACGGCACAAAACATATTATAGTATGGATAGAAACATTTCTTTTGATTTATTAAGTATAATCCTTGTCATATAACTTTACATTAATAAGTATACATTTAATTTGTAATCTAAATAAAGTACTGATATTCAGCATTATTGCCCCAAATACAAAAATTAAACACCTCTAAATGCAAGATATTTTTGAAATGCTCGTTACTTAACAAGTAATAAGTCAAAATATGGTGGATATTATTTAAGTTTTATTCGCGACTTTTGACGAATTCAACAGTACATGACAAAAATGAGAAAATTCGTTATTCTGGCCGCAATTGCCTTTGTATTCAAGATATCTGCCCAGGAGCAGAATCGTGTAATAACTACGGCAGTTCCTTTTTTGACTATTGCGGCAGACGCAAGGTCTGGTGGTTTAGGAGATATGGGCGTATCTACATCTGTTGATGCATTTTCGCAGCAGTGGAATCCTGCCAAGTATGCATTTGCCGAAAGAAAAATGGGTATAGGTTTAGGTTATACCCCCTATCTGGAGAGCATTATTACAGATGTCTCCTTATTAAGCGGAAATTTTTATAACAAAATAAACGACAGGAGTGCTTTTGCGTTCAGTTTGCGTTATTTTACTTTGGGTGAAATTGAATTAAGACAATTCGCTGGTGATCCGGGTACAATAGCTAAACCAAATGAATTGGCTATTGATGGTTCTTATGCATTAAAGCTTAGCGATCAATTCTCTATGGCCATTGCAGGGAGATACATTAATTCCAATCTCAGATTACCGGAAAGTGGTGATGTGGATTCGCAGTCAGCGAGTTCATTTGCTGTAGATATTGCGGGTTACTTTAGATCAAGAGAAGTAGCCTACAATAGTTTTGATGGCAGATGGAAAGCCGGTTTTAATATCTCGAACCTTGGAGGTAAAATAACATACGAGGAAGGGGGTCAACCCAATTTTTTACCCACGAATCTTGGAATAGGCGGAGGGTTTGATTTCATTTTTGACCAGGATAATGTATTGGGTTTAAATTTGGAATTCAACAAATTATTAGTACCTACTCCTCAGGATTTTAATGGTGATGGTGTAATAGACTCTGCAGATAATGACATATATCAGCAGATTGGCTGGTTAGAAGGCGTATTTAAATCCTTTGGAGATGCACCAGATGGGATTAGTGAGGAACTTCAGGAGGTAACCTGGGCATTGAGTGCAGAATATGCGTATCAAAATGCTTTCATGTTTAGAACAGGTTATTTTCATGAAAGCGAATTTAAAGGAGCAAGACAATTCTTTACACTGGGAGCCGGATTTAAATTCAAATCAGTTCAGATAGATCTTTCGTATCTATTCTCTACTTCAAAAGTGAAGAACCCTCTAGAAAACACATTGCGATTCGCGCTTACCTTTAACTTGGGAGCGGAATATTATAATGATTAATCAAAATATAACGAATTAATAAACCTGTCTCCGGACAGGTTTTTTTATTTAGCTAAGAAGCAGTTTTGCACAGCTATCTAAAATAAAGTACATTTAAATTTAACTCCGGTTAGCCCGGATATTTGCAGCAAACTATGGAAAAACGAAGGATTTCCTTTGATTTATTGGTTTTTGACACTTTAGATGAGCTTTCCCAAGGTGAAAAAGACCTTATGCAAATTGCCATAGAAGCCAGAAAAAATGCCTATGCTCCTTATTCCCAGTTCATGGTAGGGGCAGCAGTCCTTTTAGCCAACGGAGAAATCGTGATAGGCAGCAATCAGGAAAATGCCTCCTTTCCTTCCGGTTTATGCGCAGAACGCGTGGCTGTTTTCCAGGCAGGTGCAAAATATCCCAATGTTGCAATAGATTCAATTGCGATAAGTGTATCATCTAAAACTCATAAAGTAGACAGGCCAGCAGCACCATGCGGTAATTGCAGGCAAGCCATTGCTGAATATGAACAAAAGCAAAATACCCCTATTACTATCCTAATGATGGGTGTTTCAGGCAAAATATTCAAATGCGAATCCCTGGAAGATATCCTGCCTTTGGCCTTTGGCAATTCCTACTTATAGTAAAACTTGTTTATTCTCCCATAGAATTTAGAATTACCATAAATCGTTTTATTGCACCGAAATTATACCTTTTTTATCATTTTTTTTTCACTATTGATATAATGTGTATTTTTGTTTTCCCTTGATATACCTGAACAATTCAAATCTGAATATTTCAGCAAAAAACAAGTATACTTAAAAGAAAAATATTTGATGAAAAAAGTTACCAAAGAGGTATACCTAAAATGGTACGAGGAAATGTTGTTCTGGAGAAAGTTTGAGGATAAACTGGCTGCCGTATACATTCAACAAAAAGTACGAGGATTTTTGCACTTGTACAATGGTCAGGAAGCTGTTTTAGCAGGCGCCCTGCACGCAATGGATCTTACTAAAGATAGAATGATAACAGCATACAGGAATCATGTTCAGCCCATAGGAATGGGCGAAGATCCTCGGAAGGTAATGGCGGAATTATATGGCAAAGTAACGGGCACTTCCAAAGGAATGGGGGGTTCCATGCATATTTTTTCCAAGGAACACAGGTTTTATGGAGGTCACGGTATTGTAGGCGGGCAAATTCCTCTGGGTGCAGGATTGGCTTTTGCCGACAAGTATTTTAAAAGAGACTCTGTAACGCTTTGCTACATGGGTGATGGTGCTGTAAGACAAGGCTCACTGCATGAGACATTTAATTTAGCTATGCTTTGGCAACTTCCGGTTGTATTTGTGTGTGAAAATAATGGTTATGCGATGGGAACTTCAGTAGCACGAACTGCTCATACGACGGATATTTGGAAACTCGGTTTGGGATATGAAATGCCTAGTGCTCCCGTTGACGGAATGGATCCGTTAACTGTAGCCACAGCAATGACAAAGGCAATTGAAAGAGCCAGAAGTGGTGGCGGTCCAACCTTCCTGGAAATGAAGACCTATAGATACAGAGGTCACTCTATGTCTGATGCTCAACATTACAGGACAAAAGATGAGGTTGAAGAATATAAAAAGATAGATCCTATAAGTCAGGTTCTTGATGTTATCAAGGAGAAAAAATACGCTACTGAAGAGGAAATTAAAGCCATTAATGATAGGGTGAAAAATCTCGTAAAAGAATGTGAAAAATTTGCAGAAGAGTCTGAATATCCTCCGGTGGAACAGCTTTACGATATGGTTTATGAACAAGAAGACTATCCCTTTGTACAACACAAATTATAAGTAAATGGCGGAAGTAATTAATATGCCCAGATTAAGCGATACCATGGAAGAAGGTACCGTTGCAAAATGGTTAAAAAATGTTGGAGATAAGATTGAAGAGGGAGATATCTTGGCTGAGATAGAAACAGATAAGGCTACAATGGAATTTGAGTCTTTTCATGAAGGTACTTTATTACATATCGGAATTGCAGAGGGAGATGGTGCACCGGTTGATACATTGCTTGCAATAATTGGTGACGAGGGAGAAGATATTTCATCCTTAATAAATGGCGCCCAGGGAACATCTGATAAAGTAGAAGCTCAGGGAGAAACCACATCAATAGAAGAAACCGAGAAAGCTACCGCTAATACAGAAGCCATTTCCAATGAAATACCGGAAGGCGTTGAGATTATAAAAATGCCTCGCCTTAGTGACACAATGGAAGAAGGCACCGTTGCTTCCTGGTTAAAAAAAGTAGGGGATGAAGTGGAAGAAGGTGATATCCTGGCCGAAATTGAAACTGATAAGGCAACTATGGAATTTGAGTCCTTCTACTCAGGGAAACTCCTTTACATAGGAATACAGGAAGGCGAATCAGCGCCTGTTGATGAAGTATTGGCCGTTATCGGACCTGAGGGTACCAATATTGAGGCTGTATTGCAGGCTAAACCTGCTTCAAAGACCAAAACAGCCGAAACCGCTAAGGCGGAGGCTCCTCAGGAAGAGACACATACTGATGTTAAAGAGGAAAAGAAATTAGATTCAGGACAGCGGGTATTTGTTTCTCCATTGGCAAGGAAAATTGCCGCGGAAAAAGGAATTGATCTTATGTCCGTTAAGGGTAGTGGAGATCATGGCAGAATTGTTAAACGGGATGTAGAAAACTTTGTACCGGCTGCACAAGTTGCTGCTACAGATGTTGCTGAAGCCAAAACAACGACTGAAAGCCCGGTATTGGCACCACAAATCCTACCAACCGGGGAAGAACATTTTGAGGAAGTGAAAAATTCCCAAATGCGCAAGGTTATAGCCAAAAGATTGAGTGAATCCAAGTTCACAGCTCCTCATTATTACCTTATGATAGAGGTTGATATGTATAATGCCATAGCTTCCAGGGAAAAGATCAATAGTCTTCCGGACACTAAAGTTTCCTTTAATGATATGGTGGTTAAAGCCTGTGCAATGGCACTTAAAAAACATCCTCAGGTAAATACTTCCTGGAATGGAGATACTACCAGATATAATCAGCATATTCATGTAGGTGTAGCCGTAGCGGTAGACGATGGTTTAGTAGTGCCTGTATTAAAATTTACAGATCAGATGAGTCTTACTCAGATTGGAACTTCGGTCAAGGACTTGGCAGGAAGAGCCAGAGTTAAAAAATTAACTCCTGCCGAAATGGAAGGAAGCACTTTTACGGTTTCTAATCTGGGCATGTTTGGTATTCTTGAGTTTACATCAATTATTAATCAGCCTAATTCAGCCATTCTCTCCGTAGGCGCCATCGTTGAAAAACCGGTGGTAAAAAATGGTCAAATCGTTGTTGGAAATACAATGAAGATTAGCCTGGCATGTGATCACAGAACGGTTGATGGTGCTACCGGAGCACAGTTTTTGCAAACCCTTAGGGCGTATCTGGAAAATCCGGTTACTATGTTGGCTTGATAAAACAATTATATTTCTTGAAAAAAAGTCTGATTATTCGTAAAATGGGGTATCCTAAATATTTAGGATACCTTTTGTTATATAGAATACAAATGAAACATGTAATATTACTATTAGCACTATTTTTTTTATCAGCCTGTGGGTCGTTAAAAAAAACGCAATCCGGTAACCCGCCTGCCGGGCCTGATGGCCTTAAAGGAAATGTAGAAAGTACTGCAGCAAATCCAAATACTAAGGAATCCAAAGCTGCCACAGTTAAGAAAATTCGAAGTGATGAATTTTCAGATAGCACCAGGGTACTCGGAATAATGAACTATTTAGCGTCAGACGACTTAAAAGGCCGGGATTCAGGAGGTGAAGGGATAGAAAAAGCTGCTGAATTCATAGAAGGTATCTTTCTTCAAAACAAATTAAAGCCCTATTTTAAAACTTATAGGGATACATTGTCTAATTTTCATAAAACAGCTTATAATATAGTCGGCGTTGTAAAAGGAACTGACAAGAAACTTCGAAATGAATATATCCTCATTGGAGCGCACTATGATCATATAGGTATATTAACTCCCGAAAATGGCGATGCTATTGCCAATGGAGCTAATGACAATGCTTCCGGGACAACCACCGTACTGGAATTGGCAAGGTATTTTGGAAATTCCCGAAGTAACAAAAGGAGCCTCATCTTTGCATTGTTCAGTGCCGAGGAGAAGGGTTTACTAGGATCCAATCATCTCGCCAAAAAATTGAAGGAAGAAGGCCTAAACCTTTATATGATGATTAATTTCGAAATGACGGGCGTTCCTATGGTGAATAGGGACTATATGATGTATGTTACAGGTTTCGATAAATCTAATATAGCAGAAGTATCTAATAAATATGCGAATAAAAATTTCGTAGGGTTTTTACCGTCAGCAAAGGAATTTGGTCTTTTTCAAAGATCGGATAACTACCCTTTTCACAACGAGTTTAATATTCCTTCTCAAACCTATTGCACTTTTGATTTCACTAATTATAATTTCTATCACAAGGTGGGTGATGAGGTAGATCTAATGGATTTTGAACATATGGCAAGACTCATAAATAATATGATACCTGTATTGGAAGGATTTTCAAATTCACCTGAACAAGAAGTAAAGTATTATTAAATGGCTAACGTAATAATTACAGGATGCAGCAGGGGTATAGGATATGAATTAGCCCGCCTTTTTGCCCAAAGCGGACATAAAGTTCTGGCCCTTTCCAGAAATGATAAACCCGTTAAGGAATTAAATGAAACTAATATTTCAGCATTTTCTTTTGATATTTGTAAAGACAAAGATTTTGAAAAGCTTGAAGCCTTTTTAGATGACAATTGGAAAACTGTTGATATTCTAGTTAATAACGCCGGACAATTATTAAACAAGCCTTTTCTTCAAACTACCAGGAAGGAATTTGAAGAAATTTATAAGGTAAATGTGTTCGGAGTTGCAGAACTTACCAGACTCCTCATACCAAGAATGTCTGTTGGCGGCCATGTCGTAACTATTAGTTCCATGGGCGGCGTTCAGGGAAGCGTTAAATTTCCAGGCCTGGCAGCCTATAGTTCCAGTAAAGGTGCAGTAATTACCTTAACCGAATTGTGGGCTGAGGAATTCAAGGAATCTGGACCTTCCTTTAATGTTCTGGCTATTGGAGCAGTCCAGACAGAAATGCTGGAAGAAGCCTTTCCTGGGTATCAGGCGCCTATTACAGCAGATGATATGGCTGCTTATATTATGGAATTTGCTTTAAATGGACAGCGCTTTTACAATGGGAAGTTATTACAGGTAAGTAGCACCACCCCTTAATTTTAGTAATATTTTACTTGAATGAATAAAACACTGTTAAAATACCTTCCTGAGAATGCGGTCCCACATTGTCTTGATCTTATAAGAGCCAGTGAAGTAAATTTAAAAATAGTTAATCAGAGAGTAACACGCCATGGAGATTATCGTCTGTTGCCTGATGGTTCTCATCAAATTACTGTCAATGCCACTTCAAATAAATATCGTTTTTTAATAACGCTTATTCATGAAATTGCACATTTAGTGGCTTTCGAAAAGTATGGAAGAAGAATAAAACCTCATGGCCTTGAATGGAAGAGGACATTTCAGTATTTAATGCTTCCATTTATTAGACCGGAAATATTTCCATCTTCCCTTTTACCAATTCTCGCAAAACATTTTAGGAACCCAAAAGCCAGCAGCACCACGGATTCATCTTTGTCCATGGCTTTGAAAGCTTATGATATTCCTTCTGATAAAATTCAAGTTTTTGAATTACCTTCAGGAAGTATTTTTAAATTGTATAATGGGAAATTATTTAAGAAGGGGCAAAGAAAAGTAAAAAGATACGAATGTATTGAGGTTTCATCCGGAAGGGTATATCTGTTTCAGCCTCATGCCGAAGTTGAACTAGTAATCAAGAAATAACCAATGGAAAAAAATAAAAACTATTATGCGGTTTTAATGGCTGGGGGAGTAGGTTCGCGGTTTTGGCCGGTAAGTACTTCTGATTACCCAAAGCAATTCCACGACATGTTGGGTGCAGGAGATACGCTTCTGCAAAAAACCTTTAGTCGTCTCAATAACTTTATACCTACTGAAAATATTCTTATTCTTACGAATGAAAGATATAATGAACTTGTTTTGAGTCAGCTTCCTATGATAAGCTCAAATCAGGTGATTTTGGAACCTGTAATGCGCAATACTGCCCCCTGTATTTTATATGCAGCGTTGAAAATTAAAAAAATGAATCCTGAAGGATTGATGATTGTGGCGCCCAGTGACCATTGGATAGAAGATGAAAAGGCCTTTGAAAATAATGTTAAAAGTTGTTTTGATAAATGCGAGGAAGAGAAAGCAATATGCACACTTGGAATAAAGCCTACTTTCCCAAATACGGGATTTGGTTATATTGAGTTTGATCAAACAACACCCCGGGAAGAAGGTTCTGGATTATATGTCGTCAAACAATTTAGGGAGAAACCGGATTATGAAACTGCAAAGTCATTTTTAAGTCAAGGTAATTTTCTTTGGAATGCAGGTATTTTTATCTGGAGCGTAAGAACCATTTTGGCTGCATTCAAGGAATTTCAAACAGAGCAGTTTAACTTGTTCAATGCCGGATATGACACGCTAAATAGTCCTGGCGAAAAGGATTTCATTGATAAGAACTATCCCAAAGCAGACAATATTTCAATAGATTATGCCATACTGGAAAAGGCCAGATCCATTTTTGTTCTTCCGGCTACATTTGATTGGAATGACCTCGGTACCTGGGGTTCTTTATATCACAAACTCGACAAAGATAAAGATGGTAACGCTATTGTTAACGGTAAAGTACTGAGCGAGGATGCTGAGGGAAATATGATTCGATTACCTAAAGATAAAATAGCGGTTATTGATGGATTAAAAGACTATATAATTGTTGATAAAGAAGAAGTTCTGATGATTTGCCCTAAATCCAAGGAACAATCTATTAAAAGTATTTTGGCGGAAGTAAAAAAACGATTCGGAGACCAATACACATAATTATGGAAGAAGATTTTAAAGATAAAAGTTCATTGTCTGAAAACAAGGAGAATCTAAGCGGAGAGCAGGCTAAAAAGGATTTTCAGGGATTTTATGGGAGTGCGCGAAAATTCATTACTGGACTTTTGAATATCCGACAAAACACGGATCAGGAGGCTACCAAGGAAGCTATTATTGCAGATATTCCATTTAAAGGACACACAGTTTGGATATTGATATGTTCCATATTTATTGCTTCCGTAGGGTTGAATGCAAATTCTACAGCAGTGGTTATTGGAGCCATGCTTATTTCTCCACTAATGGGTCCAATTTTAGGTATTGGAATGTCTATTGCCATAAACGATGTTGACACGCTTCGGCGTTCATTAAAGAATTTTGCGGTAATGGTTACCATAAGTATTCTTACGGCTTATTTATTCTTCGAATTTTTCCCTCTTAGTGATGAATCCTCTGAATTATTAGCTAGGACAGAGCCGGATATCAGAGATGTTCTGATCGCCTTTTTTGGTGGTTTCGCTCTGGTTATAGCCAGGGCTAAAAAGGGAACTATCGCCACTGTAATTTTTGGGGTAGCCATAGCAACAGCTTTAATGCCACCTCTTTGTACAGTAGGCTTTGGCTTGGCAATTGCCAATTGGCATTATGCAACCGGGGCTATGTACCTTTTTATAATAAACACTATTTTCATTGCACTTGCCACAGTCATTGTTCTTAAGCTCCTTCGTTTTCCAATGGTGAAATATATTAATTCCAGGAAGAGAAGGTTCTATGCCAGAATAGCTTCTTTAATTGCCCTTTTGGTTATGGTACCTGCTACAATTACCTTTTATAATGTTTGGCAGAAATCCAGATATATGAGGCAGGCTCAGGATTTGATTAATAATACAATCGAACTATATAAATTTAAGGATAGAGGCAGGTATTTGGATAATCTTACAGAAATAAATTATAACAGGAAAGGTGGTTCAACCATCGAATTAGTTTGTATGGGCGATGAACTAATACCGGATAATGTTATTGCCAGCTGGATTGAACAAAAAAATTCATTTTCAAAGCTGGGGGACACCGAACTTAAAATTGTACAGGGGGGAAGGGACGATTCTGAAATAAAATTCAATTATATAAATGAATTATACGAATCTAAAAAAGCCGAAGTATTAAATAAGGATGAGCGTATAAACCTGCTTGAATCTGAAATAGCTAAACTTAGTAAGCTTACAACTAAACAAATACCATTTGAACAAATCAGTGCCGAAGCTAAATTAAATTATGAAAATATTGAAAGCCTTGGTTTTGCTTATACAATTACAACAGACTTTAGTAAAATAGATACTATACCCATTTTTGAAGTTACCTGGAAAAAAGAGACAAAACCTCGTAGTATTACTGAGGACTCGGAAAAACTAAGTAACTGGCTCAAATTGCGATTGAATGATAATAAAGTAAGGTTAAGGTAGAAAGCGGCTAGTCCCTCTCTTCAATATACATTTGCCTGACCTTTTTAAATAATTCCGAGGAATAGACAAAATCAGTTATTGCTTTATTATCTGTTTTAAAGATTTCCTTATTGGTGCCTTCCCATTCTTTGATACCATTTTTAAGAAAGATTATTTTTTCACCAATTTCCATAACAGAATTCATGTCATGGCTATTAATTACTGTAATTATGTCAAATTCCTTTGTGATCTCCTGAATTAGGTTATCAATTAAGATCGCTGTATTGGGATCAAGGCCTGAGTTGGGCTCATCACAAAATAAATACTTCGGATTCATAACTATTGCCCTGGCAATAGCAACTCTTTTTTGCATACCTCCTGAAATTTCAGCCGGATATTTCTTATGTGCATCAATGAGGTTTACACGTTTTAATACAATATTGACTCTGTCTTCCATTTCAGATCGTGACTGTTTGGTAAACATGTCCATCGGGAACATCACATTTTCTTCAACTGTCATTGAATCAAATAGGGCGCTTCCCTGGAACACCATCCCCATATCCTGTCTTAAATTTCGTTTTTCCTTAACAGTTAGTTTTGAAAACATTCTTCCATCGTAACTAATCGTTCCCTTATCCGGTACAACTAACCCCAAAAGGCATTTCATAAATACGGTCTTTCCTGAGCCGCTTTGACCTATAATCAGATTGGTTTTCCCCTTTTCAAAGGAGGTTGTTATGCCCTTTAATACCTGGACATCTCCAAAGGATTTGTTTAAGTTTTCTACTTCTATCATCAGCCTAACAATAGTTGGGTTAGTACAAAGTTAGTAATGATGATCACTACACTGGTCCAAACAAAAGAGGTTGTGCTTGCTTTGCCAACATCAAGGGCCCCACCCTCCATATAATACCCATGAAAAGAAGGAATAGTAGCAATAATAAAAGCAAAAACCACAGATTTAATAAAGGAATAAGTCACGTGAAAAGGTATAAAGTCTAGTTGTATACCTTGAATAAATTCAGTTGAGGTACTGTAATTTCCTAAGGAATTGGCAATTAAACCTCCAAAAATTCCAACATACATGGAAATAGCGATTACAAATGGATAAAATAGCATGGCTATTATCTTTGGAAAAACGAGGTAGTTAAGAGAATTCACGCCCATAACCTCCAAAGCATCTATCTGTTCGGTAACCCGCATAGTGCCTATGCTGGACGTAATATAAGACCCTACTTTTCCAGCCATGATTATAGATGTAAATGTAGGGGCAAACTCAAGAATAACGGATTGTCGGGTAGCAAAACCAATCAGGTCTTTGGGAATGAGGGGATTTGTAAGGTTTAATGCCGTCTGAATAGCTACAACGCCTCCAATGAAAACAGAAATAAAAATAACGATCCCCATTGATCCATAAATCAATTCATCAATTTCTTTTAAAATTAAAGATTTCATAATTGACCATTTTGTAGGTTTTTTAAAAACCTCCCATACCATAATAGAATAGCTGCCAATTGATGAGATGTAATTCATAAAACTATAGGATACTTTTAGCTGTAAAAATAGTAATATTAGCCTTCATTTAACCTTCATTTAAAATTTTAAAACTTAATTTAGGCATTTTTAAATCCTGAACCAATTCAACATGTTTAGTAAAGGCTTTTTCACATACATTCTAATAGTAAGCTTCATCTTAAATTCTTTGGAAGCATTAAGTCAGCGGCGGGCAAAAGAAACTGCTAAAACGGAGATTGCAGCACCCCTGATGACCACACCGAAATTGGTTGTGGGAATTGTAGTAGATCAAATGAGGTATGACTATTTGACCCGTTTTTGGAATCATTATGGGGATGATGGTTTTAAACGCCTTGTTAACGAAGGGTTCAATTGTAAGAATAATCACTTCAATTATGCACCTACGAGTACTGGCCCGGGACACGCATCTGTATATACGGGGGCTACTCCTGCAACGCATGGCATTATTGGTAATAACTGGTATGATAAGGAAATTGATAAACTGGTTTATTGTGCTTCTGATGAATCATATGAAACGGTAGGAATGATTTCAGACGCGGGAAAAATGTCCCCGCATAGAATGACCGTAACCACTATTACAGATCAATTGCGATTGCATACACAAATGAAGGGTAAAGTTATTGCCGTAGCACTTAAAGACAGGGGTGCTGTACTACCAGGAGGCCATACAGCAAATGCGGCTTACTGGTTCCTTGGTGGGGGTGAAGGGAAATGGATTAGCAGTACCTATTATATGGAGAGTTTGCCTAAATGGGTAGTGGATTTTAATTCCTCTAATTCAGTTCAGAGATATAAGAAACCGTGGAATACCATTGAAGATATAACTACCTATGTGGAAAGCAGCCCTGATAACAATAGCTACGAGGGTCGTTACTCAGGAGAAAGTGCTCCGGTTTTTCCTCATGACCTTCCCGGTTTATGGGATAAGAATAGTCAATATGAAATTTTAAAGGTAACGCCTTTTGGAAATAGCATTACAACTGATTTTGCTTTGGAAGCATTAAAAGGGGAGCAGCTTGGAACAGACGATATCACAGACTTTTTAGCCATAAGTTATTCAAGTACAGATTATGTTGGCCATTGGTTCGGCGTAAATTCCAAGGAAATTCAAGATACATACATTCGTTTGGACCGGGATTTGGAACGTTTATTTAAATATTTAGATACCAAAGTAGGTAAGGGAGAATACACCGTTTTTCTTACTGCAGATCATGGAGCAATCAATGTTCCCGCCTACCTGAATGATCAAAAAATTCCGGCGGGATACCTTAATAGGTCAGAAATGCAGGCAAAACTCGCAGAATTCATTAAATATAAATACGGATCGGCAGAATTAATTAAAAATTATTCCAATAATCAACTTTTTCTTGACCATAAGGTAATCCAAAATCTGGATTTAAGTCTTAAGGAAGTTCAGGAGACTTTGGCTGATGAATTATTATCATCCAGCGATATGGCTAGAGTATATACTGCTTATCAAATGCGAAATAATGAATATACTTCAGGGATACCATACATTATTCAGAATGGATATAATATGAAACGTTCGGGCGATGTATTAATGGTGCCGAAACCGGGAAGTATTGATTATAGTAAAACCGGCTCTACACATGGTTCTGCTCAGATTTATGACACCCATACACCACTTCTTTTTTATGGAAAGGGAATTAAAGCGGGCTCAACATCTCACAGAACAGAAATCCCTGATATTGCACCTACAATAGCCACAATGCTTGGGATAGCATTCCCGAATGGAACTACCGGAAAGCCTATCACAGCAGTATTAGAATAATTTTTTCAAAATGTTTCGCCATCGGAGTTTGCGGATAAATATGCCTTCTTTTTCAGAAACCAAAAAAGGAAGTTTCCTCTTTTTGGCCTTAATAAAGCCTTTTAAAGTATCAAAAAATAATTCCAATTTTTTTCTTTTCCAGGCAATTTTAAGTGAGGCAATGAAACTTATCAGATAGCCGTAGCGCATTCTGTACATTGCTTCACCCTGCAGAAAACGTGCCCGTTTGTTATAGGAAGTCCCCAGAGGACGCAAATGCTTTATTTTTAATGAATCATCCGTAATCACTTTCAAATCATTATACTGAGCCAGAAGTTCATCTACAGTATCCCACCCCATGGCATTCTTTAATCCACCTATAGCTTTAAAACATTCTTTTGTATAGGTTTTAAAAGCGCCACGCACGTGATCTTTATTCATTGGATGATTTAACTTCCATGCTCCGTCGGCATCTTGTTCATAGGCAAATCCACCTAAAATACCTGCCTTTGAATCTGAACCAATTAGTTCTGAGATTTTTTCAAAGTAATCTTCAGGTAGGATGATATCAGCATCCAGTTTCACAATAAAATCGTATTGATCATCCAACAATTGATAACCTTCATTAAATGCTTCCACAACTTTGGCTCCCGGTAAATGAAGGTTTGAGGAAGACCTGTTAACCTTTAAAATATGCTCGTTTTCGGAGATAAACTCATCTATGATAGCTTCTGTTTTATCTGAAGAGTTATCGTTCACAACCAAAATTTTCTCAGGTTGCAAGGTTTGTTCTAGTACAGACCGAAGTGTATCAGCAAGGTATAGTTCTTCATTATGCGCACAGATTACAATATAATAATTCACTGCAGTATGGTATAATTATTCTGATGCAATAGATGCAGCACTTTCGGGTTACCTTTTTCGCTCAGCATAAACAATATAATATCGTGGCGTAAAAATCCGTAATAAAGGCCTGATCCCCAGTTTCCTAACAGGATTAGCCCATCTAAAAGTATCCTTTATCTCCCATCCGGCTTTTTCAAGCAACCAATTGAACTGCCATGTTTCAAATTCATGATAGTGTCTGTCCCACGGATCAGTTTTGCTTCTGTAGGCAGGGGCAAACCAGAGTTTTAAGGGCACGCTTGCTACAATTTTATCCGCTTTAATTTCCCTTAAAATATTATAAGGTGCAAGTAAGTGTTCAAAGATTTCAAATGCAGTAACAACCTTGGCTTTCGATTTCTTTATTAATTCAAAATCCAAATCCAAATCTTCACCGCTGGTATTTTCAACCTTATAGCCATGTTGCTTCATTATTTCAGAAAACGGGTTTTTTACCCCTAAATCCAATATGGCTTCTTGTGTGTTTATATGCTTTTGAAGAAAGGCAAGTGTATTTTTATACCTTTTAACAGGAAATGTTTTTTCATACATATTTTCAGCATCTATAGACTATAGCGTTGATATTCATACCTGCACCAACACTGGCAAAGATAACAACATCCCCTTTTTCTATATGCTGATTTTCCATTTTTCCTGTTTTAACCATATGAAATAAGGTAGGAACGGTTGCTACAGAACTATTACCCATTTCATGGATATTCATTGGCATAACTCCTTCTGGCATTTCCATATTATAAGATTTATAAAATCGTTTTACGATAGCCTCGTCCATTTTTTCATTTGCCTGATGAATAAATATTTTTTTTACATCTTCAATTGGGATACCACTTTTATTCAAACAATTTTTTATGGCCTTTGGAACATGTTTTAGCGCAAATTCATAAATTTTACGACCATACATTTTTATGTATTGTGTTTTGCTGGGGCACGATTTATTATGCGATTCACCAAAAAACAAATAATAAGCTTCTTCATTGGCATAGGTAGCAGAAGTATGCGCAAGAATCTCACCAGAATCCTCCGAATCTTCAATAATACATGCGCCGGCTCCATCTGAATATATCATTGAATCCCGATCGTGCTGATCGACTACCCTGGAAAGAGTTTCTGCACCTATTACAAGGCATTTTTTTGCAATGCCGCTTTTAATAAAGGCATTTGCCTGAATTACTCCTTCAATCCAGCCGGGACAACCAAAAAGCATATCATAAGCTACACAATTGGGGTTTTTGATTTTTAGGAGATGCTTTACCCTGGTCGCTAAACTTGGAACTGTATCACTTTGAAACTGTCCATGGCTAACATTCCCAAAATTATGGGCGAAAATGATATAATCCAGATCTTCTGCATCAATGCCGGCATCCTCGATGGCATCAAGAGCTGCAAAGTATCCCAAATCTGAAGTGTTTAGTTCTTTATCGGCGTAGCGTCTTTCATCAATCCCTGTTATTGCTTTAAATTTTTCGATAATGACCTCATTCGAATAAGGAAAAGGAGTGCCTTCATCGGTAAGAAAATTATGTTGCTCAAAATCAATATTTTGAGTAGTGATAGACGGGATATAACACCCTGTACCGCTAATTCCAATACTCATCTAAAGTAGCGTTGTTTAAGTTTTTTACAAACTAATAAAAAAAAATACTGTGCACAGCGCGTATGAAAATTAATTACGATGTTCAGAAGAAACAAACAAGAATAAAACAAGGACTTCAGCTGTTTCGTAGCCTTTCAAGTCCCTGTTTATAAGTAATAATTTAAGCTTCAATATAGGCTTCGATAGGTGTACAGGTACAAATTAAATTACGATCTCCATAGGCGTCATCAACTCTTCTAACACTAGGCCAGAATTTGTTTTCACCAACATAGGGCAATGGGAACGCAGCTTTTTGTCTGGAATATGGAAATTCCCACGAATCATTGGTCACCATATGAAGTGTATGTGGGGCGTTTTTCAATACATTATTGATATCTTCAGCAGAGGACTGATCAATTTCTGCACGGATCGATATCATAGCATCACAAAAACGATCTAGTTCTTTCAGATTTTCACTTTCCGTTGGTTCTATCATAATGGTACCGGCCACTGGAAAAGATACCGTTGGAGCATGAAATCCATAGTCCATTAGGCGTTTGGCAATATCTGTTACTTCTACTCCATTTTCTTTAAAAGGCCTGCAGTCTATAATCATTTCATGGGCTGCCCGCCCTTTTTCCCCGGTGTAAAGAACATCAAATTTTCCGCTCAACCTATTCTTTATGTAGTTTGCATTAAGAATTGCAATTTTAGTAGAATCAGTTAATCCGGTTGCCCCTAACATCTTAATATAACCGTAAGAAATTAAGCATATCAAAGAACTACCCCAGGGAGCTCCTGAAATTGCAGAAATTGCTTTTTCACCACCTGTTTTTATTACCGGATTACCCGGAAGGAAAGGCACTAATTGTTCTGCAACACAAATTGGTCCAACGCCAGGACCACCTCCACCATGCGGGATAGCAAAAGTTTTATGAAGGTTGAGATGGCAAACATCGGCTCCAATAGTCGCCGGATTTGTTAATCCTACCTGTGCATTCATATTGGCACCGTCCATATAAACCTGTCCCCCGTGATCGTGAATTAGCTTTGTTATTTTTTTAATGGAGGATTCAAAAACGCCATGTGTAGAGGGATAGGTTACCATTAATGCAGCTAAATTATCTGAATGCATTTCTACTTTCTCCTGTAGGTCCTGCATATCAATATTTCCCCGATCATCTGTTTTAGTTACAACAACTTTCATTCCTGCCATTACGGCCGAAGCAGGATTGGTGCCATGCGCTGATGCGGGAATTATACAGATGTTTCTATGTTGGTCACCTCTGGATTCGTGATATGCCCTAATAGTCATTAATCCCGAATATTCGCCTTGTGCACCGGAATTTGGTTGCAGGGAGGTGCCTGAAAATCCTGTGATTTCCGTTAAATCCCTTTCTAATTCCCGTAGTATAATCTGATAACCTTCTGCCTGCTCTACAGGAACAAATGGATGAATATTACCCCATGCGGGCATGCTCAAGGGGAGCATTTGACTCGCGGCATTCAATTTCATAGTACAAGAACCTAATGCGATCATAGACTGATTTAGAGCTAAATCCTTTCGTTCCAATTTTTTGAGATAACGCATCAATTCTGTCTCAGAATGATAAGAATTAAAGACCTCGTTTTCCAGGAAAGGGGTGCTACGGTCTAACGAATATGGTATAATATCCTTTGTTTTGCCGTTAAGAGGTTTCATCTTATTTGATTCAGGCAACTCATTAAAGCAATCGGAAATTAGTTGAATATCATCTTCACTGGTTGCCTCATTGATGGATATCGAAACCGTATTATTATCAATATAGTTAAAATTTATACCCTTTTTTTCAGCGATAGATTTTAAGGATTTAGTATCCGGAACCAGCACTTTAATAGTGTCAAAAAAAACGGTATTCAATTGTTCAAATCCCTGATTTTCCAATTGCTGACTCAAAAGCCTTGTATTCTTGTGAACTTTATTTGCAATATATTTCAATCCTTCCGGACCATGATAGACTGCATAAGCACCCGCCATGACCGCAAGCAATACCTGTGCCGTGCATATATTGGATGTGGCTTTATCCCTTTTAATATGTTGTTCTCTGGTTTGCAAAGCCATGCGCAATGCCTGGTTTCCATCTGTATCTCTCGTAAGCCCTATAATTCTCCCGGGTATATTTCTTTTAAAGGCTTCCCTGGTTGCAAAAAATGCAGCGTGTGGGCCTCCATAGCCCAAAGGAATTCCAAATCGTTGTGTTGTTCCAACAACTACATCCACACCAATTTCGCCTGGTGGGGTTAATAAAACCAAACTGAGTATGTCTGCAGCCACTGCTACTTTCATCTCTTTTTCCTTTGCTTTTTGAACAAAACTTTTATAGTCGCATACCTGGCCATATTTTCCGGGGTATTGCAGTAAGGCCCCATAAAAGCCCTCTTTAAAATCAAATGTCTCATGATCACCGATTACTAATTGAATTCCAAGAGGTTTAGATCTGGTTTGCAGTACTGACAGGGTCTGCGGCATTACTTCGTTGGAAACAAAAAATTTTACAACTTCATTTTTCTTTTGTTCCCTCGGTCTCACATCATATAACATGGTCATAGCTTCCGCCGCTGCGGTGCTTTCGTCTAACAGTGAAGCATTGGATAGCTCCATAGCAGTAAGATCGCAAATCATGGTTTGGAAATTTAACAAGGCTTCTAATCTACCTTGTGCAATTTCTGCCTGATATGGTGTATATGCTGTATACCATCCGGGATTTTCAAGTATGTTCCTTTGAATAACAGATGGAGTAATACATTCGTTGTATCCAAGGCCAATATAGGTTTTGAATACCTTATTTTTCCGGGAAAGGGAATTTACATGAGACAAGAATTCATGTTCGCTCATTTCCTTGCTAAGATCCAAGGGTTTTTTAAGCTTTATCTCACTGGGAATAGTCTCATCAATTAACTGATCTATACTTTCCACACCAATAGTTTTAAGCATTTTAGACAGATCATCTTTTCGTATTCCTATATGTCTCGAAGCAAACAGGTCAGTAACCATAATACCGAATTTTATAGCTAAAATAATAGTGAACAAAATTAGGGATTAATTCTTGTAAAATTGGCTAATTCGTAGTGCGGAAACCTAAAGTTTTTAACCAAAAGGATACGTTATGAACAGTTTAGCTATTTTTGTTTAATGGGTTGGTTGAGCCGAATTTTTGGTTTTTATCTGGATGCCAGTATTCACGTTGCGTTTGCAGTGATAAGTCTGCTGATGACAACTAATATTTTCTTAAACATTTTACCGGAACAGCATCTGATTCTTTTTGTTTTTTTTGCAACTGTTCCTAGTTATAATTTCATTAAATACGGAGCTAAAGCCAAAAAATATATCCTGGTAAATAATAGTTATCACAGGCAAATACAGATTTTTAGCTTAGTATTGTTTGCCCTTGCAGGATATCACTTATTTTTTTTGAGTTATGAGGTGTGGCTCATGTGTGCTGTATTGGCCCTGCTGGTAGGATTGTACGCATTACCGGTTTCTTCTAAGCACAAGAATTTGAGGAATTCAGGTATCATCAAAGTTCTGTTGGTAGCTCTTGTCTGGACAGGAACAACGTTCATAATTCCGGTAGTTGCTTCATCTCTGTCATTTTCATGGGATATAGGTATTCTGATACTACAACAGTTTATTCTTATACTAATACTGTTAATTCCATTTGAGATAAGGGATCTTGAATATGATGAATTACATCTCCAAACAATACCTCAGCGGATTGGAGTTTCTAAAACCAAAACCCTTGGGGTAGTATTGTCATTTATTTTTTTGATGATTACTTTTTTTAAAGACGATTTAAGTCGGTTGGAAATTTTCGGAAAGACAATACTTTTTTTGATTTTAAATGTTATGCTGCTATTGACGCATAGAAATCAATCTAAATATTTTGCTTCATTTTTTGTGGAAAGTATTCCAATTTGTTGGTTGGGAATCTTAATTATCCTGGAGAATTATATTTAGATATTTAGATACTGCGTTCAATCGTTTCTTTCATTTTTACCTTTTCCTGCTCAGAAAGGAGATGTAAATCAGCTTTGTTACAAAGGACCGTTAGTTTGCTGTTCTTCTTGGAAAATGAAGAACAGGCTTTACAAATAAACAGATGCAGACTTAAGTTGATTCGTTCAAGAAGTGTAGCTTCTTTGTATTGCTTTTTATTGCAAATTGTACTTGCTTGCTCGCAGTTAATCATAATTTAAACCAATTTTCATTAAGACAACCCATAAGACTTGTTCTGGCTCTGTGTACCATTACCCAAAGGTTAGACGGATTTATTCCCAGCTCATTACAGATATCTTCGGTGCTAAATCCTTGAATAGTTTTCATTACAAATACAGAGGATTGCTTTTTTGGCAGTTTAGCAATGCATTCCTGTATAGCCAGTCCCAATTCCTCATTTTCTATTTCATCATTTTCCAGAGTGCTAAAAGGGTCCGCTACATTTTCCTCCAACCAATCACCAGCTGAGTCACTTTGGTTACTATAAGTCATTCGAACCTCGGCTTTGCCTTTCTTTGAATTAATTTTTCTGTAATAGTCAATAACTTTTCGCTTCAAAATGGCGATTAGCCAGGTTCGCTCAGCTGCAGCTCCCTGAAAATTTTTAGCTGATTTTAACCCCGCAAGGAATGTTTCCTGAACCAAATCCTTAGCGATCTCCGCATTACTCACCCGTGCCACAGCATAATTGAATAGATAGTCGGCGTATTGGTCGACCCAAGAATCAGGATTTAGCTTATTTTCAGTCATTTTGATGCGTGTGGAATCCAAAAATAAATTATTTTTAATGAAAATATTGAATTTAAATATAAACTACCCAATTATGAAAAATATCGGTTACCTCCTTCTTTTGTGTTTTATTCAAATAAGCTGCACTCAAACTAAATCTATGTCAATCACAGAATTGACGTCTGAGGATGTCGAAAATGCTGTCCTGATCGATGTTCGGACCCCGGAGGAGTATGCTGAAGGGCATTTAGACAATGCAGTTAATATCAATTGGTATGAAGAGGATTTTATCAATCAATTCAAGACTATAGAAAAAGACAAAACTATTTATGTTTATTGTAAAAAAGGTGGCCGAAGTGCAAGCGCGGCAGAATTACTTACTTCCTCCGGGTATAAAAATGTTATAGATCTTTTGGGAGGTTATGATGCTCTTGAGGACAAAGATTAAACTAAGCCGTCTTTTTTATTAATCCGGCACGTTCTAAAAGAGCCTCTATTTTAGGCTCTCTGCCTCTGAAGCGTTTATAGAGCACCATTGGTTTTTCAGTTCCTCCTTTGGAAAGAATATGATTCTTGAATTTTTCAGCGACTTCGCGGTTAAAAATCCCTTTTTCTTTAAAATAATCAAAAGCGTCCGCGTCCAAAACTTCAGCCCATTTGTAACTGTAATAGCCCGCGGAATACCCGCCTTGAAAGATATGTGCGAATGATACACTCATACAGGTCTCAGGATTATCCGGGTATAGCAAAGTGTCCGCAAAAGCTTTAACCTCATGCTTCTTCACATCCGAAATATCCGAGGGATCAGATGCGTGCCACGACATATCCAGGAAACCAAAACTAAGTTGGCGCATTGTAGCCATTCCTTCCTGAAATGTGGCAGATTTCTTTATGCTTTCAACGTAAGACATAGGAATGGGTTCTTCAGTCTCATAGTGCCTTGCAAATAGCTCAAGCGCGTCTTTCTCATAACACCAGTTTTCGAATATTTGGCTTGGTAACTCAACAAAATCCCAATATACAGAGGTGCCTGATAAACTTGGGTAGCTTGTATTGGCAAGGATCCCATGGAGAGCATGCCCGAACTCATGAAATAGTGTTGTTACTTCATTAAAAGTTAACAGTGAAGGTTTCTTTTCAGTAGATCTGGTAAAATTGCAAACATTAGAAATATGCGGTCTTTCATTCTTATTTTTGAATTTAAACTGCGGCTTAAACGAAGTCATCCATGCACCGGCCCGTTTCCCTTCTCTGGGATGAAAATCGGCGTAGAATAAGGATATAAATGTGTTGTCGTTGTCGTAAATTCGGTAAGTTTTGACTTCTGGATGATACTTGTCAATATCAAAAACTTCTTTAAATGACAATCCGTATAGTCTTTCGGTTATTGTAAACACTCCTTCAATTACATTTTCCAGCTTGAAGTAAGGCTTAAGCTTTTCATCGTCGAGGTTAAAGCGTTTTTGCTTTAATTTTTCGGAGTAATAAGACCCGTCCCAAGTCTGCAGTTGGTCAATTCCGTCTAATTCTTTTGCGAATTCTGATAGTTCCTTAAATTCCTGTTTTGCGGCAGGTTTTGCTTTTAACAGCAATTCTTTCAAGAAATCATATACTTTTTCAGGGGTTTCAGCCATTCGTTCTTCTAAGATGAAATCTGCATGACTTTTATAGCCTAATAAATTAGCTCTTTCATGGCGCAAATTCGCTATTTTGATCACATTAGCCCGGTTGTCCAATTCATCATTATGGAAACCTCTGCTTCCAAAAGCGATTGATAACTCTTTTCTAAGCGCTCTGTTGCGTGCATATTTCATAAATGGTACATAACTTGGGTAATCCAGAGTTATAAGCCATCCTTTTTTTTCTTTATTTTTTGCTAACTGTGCAGCAGCTTCTTTTGCACTTTCCGGAAGTCCTTCAAGGTCATCTTCATTGGTTAGGTGCATTTCGTATTTATTTGTTTCTTTTAGTAGGTTTTCACCAAATTTCAATTTTAATGTGGCAAGGGTTGCATCTATTTCCCTTAGTCGTTTTTTTTGTTCTGCATTGAGGTTAGCACCATTTCTGCTGAAGTTTTTATATTTTTTATCAAGCAAGGTTTGTTGTTCTTCTGTTAGGGAATACTTATCCTTTTCCTCAAAGACCTTTTGTACTTTTCTGAATAAATTTTCATTTAATATGATATCATTATTAAATTCAGACAGCAAAGGTGAAATCTCTTTGGCAATCTTCTGAATACCATCATTTGTTTCAGCAGAATTCAGATTAAAAAATAAACCGGCTATACGATCCAAATGCTGGCCCGAAAATTCTAAAGCCTCAATAGTGTTTTCAAAAGTGGGTTCTTCTTCAGAATTGGCAATTTCATCAATTTCTTTACGGGCACTTTCCATGGCCTGGAGAAAGGCCGGCATAAAATGTTCATTCTTAATGGTTGAAAAGGGTGCTGTATCAAATGGGGTTAATAATGGATTCATTTACAAATCAACTTTTTTTAATATTTAATAATGGCGGAATAAATTTTAGGAAGACAACAATATTAAAGTATTCTATTTGGATTTATTTAGTTCCTGAGCACCTTTTATAACTTTATCCTTTAGTCCTTCTTTGTAGAACACAATTTTATCCATTACACATTGGTCAGAACTACCAATTATTTGGGCCGCAAGTATTCCTGCATTTTTTGCACCATTAAGGGCAACGGTAGCTACAGGAACTCCCCCGGGCATTTGCAAAATGGACAAAATTGAATCCCAGCCATCTATAGAGTTACTACTTTTAACCGGCACACCTATGACAGGTAGAGGTGAAAGTGAAGCTACCATCCCAGGTAAGTGTGCAGCACCTCCGGCGCCCGCTATGATCACCGAGAATCCATTTTTATGAGCTTCTTTACTAAACGCGAATAATTTATCCGGCGTTCTGTGGGCAGAAACTACATCAACCTCTACTTCAATATCAAACCCCTTTAAAATATCCACTGCTTCCTGCATAACGGGAAGATCACTTAAACTACCCATAATTACTGCTACTTTGCTCATATTTATACTATTTGCTAATTACCTTAATTGTTTTTTTCACTTTTTCGGCTGTTTTACGCGCCTCATTTATATCGCTGTGAATAATAGTTACATGCCCCATTTTCCTAAATGGTCTTGTTTCTTTTTTACCATAAATATGGGGTGTAACTCCGCTTAGTTTAAATATTTCTTCAATATTTTCATATAAAACTACGCCGGTATATTTTTCTTCACCAACCAAATTTACCATTACTGCTGTGACTTTACTGTCTGAACATCCAAGCGGAAATCCAAGGATGGCTCTCAGGTGCTGCTCAAATTGATTGGTGTAACTTGCCTCTATGCTGTAATGGCCGCTGTTATGGGGTCTGGGCGCAACCTCATTGACCAAAATCTCATCCTCTGATGTTTGAAACATTTCAACTGCCAGAAGACCCACATGTTCCAATTTTTCAGACAGTTTTAAGGCTATCTTTCTGGCTTTTATAGCCACTTCGTCATTAATTCTGGCCGGGCAAAGGACATATTCAACCTGATTGGCTTCCGGATGAAATTCCATTTCCACTACCGGATAATCAACTACTTCGCCCCGGACATTTCTCGAAACTATCACCGCCAGTTCATTCTTAAAGGGAATGAGATCCTCAGTTATACATTCAACATTGGGAAGATTCTCAAGATCTTTCAAAGAGCGTACTATCTTTACGCCTTGCCCGTCATATCCAAATTGGGTACTTTTCCACACAAAAGGAAACGCAATACCTCCATTAGAAATACTGTCCTTTATCTCATTAGTATAGGCAAATCTGGAAAAAGGTGCTGTAGGAATTTGATTGTCTATATAAAATAACTTCTGCTTTGCCTTGTTTTGAATAGTGCGGAGGACCCTTGAAGACGGATAAACTTTTTTCCCTATTTCTTCCAATTTTTCAAGAGCATCTATATTTACGTTCTCAATTTCAATTGTCAGCAGATCTACATCCTTTCCAAAATTGTAAACCGCATCAAAATCCATTAAATTACCCACAACAAATTCGTTGCATGCTATTTTGCAAGGGGCCTCGCGAGATGCGTCTAATACTTTCGTATAAATATCAAACTTCCTTGTTTCATACAAGAGCATTTTACCCAATTGACCTCCTCCAAGAATGCCCAGCTTAAAATCAGAAGAAAAGAAATTCATGA
Source organism: uncultured Eudoraea sp. (assembly GCF_947258525.1). GTDB lineage: Bacteria > Bacteroidota > Bacteroidia > Flavobacteriales > Flavobacteriaceae > Eudoraea. Next base: position 23,062 of record NZ_CAMYIP010000133.1, on the reverse strand, counting down.
AGTTTTACTTTCTCAGGTGTAACAGATTATTTTGACTGGCTACAAAAATACACCTAAATGTTAGAATCTGGGGTCCTTAGCCTAAAAAAGAGAAAGCAAAATACTATCTTTGCCATCCTATAAAACCACTACCATTGATAAAGCTGCACGACAAATTGTTTAAGCCATTTCTAAAGGAAGAAGAAATACAACTTTCAATTGAGAGAATTGCCGCTGAAATTGCTCGGGACTACAAGGATGAGGTGCCGATATTTGTTGGGGTACTTAATGGTGCCTTCATGTTTATATCAGATTTATTGAAAAATTATCCACATCCATGTGAGGTATCATTTGTTAAATTGGCTTCATACAGGGGTCTTATATCTACGGGAATTGTAGAAACGCTTTTAGATCTTCCTGAAAATATTGAGGGCAGAAGTGTGATCATTGTAGAAGACATTATAGACACAGGGAGAACCCTACAGGAATTAGTCCATTTATTCGCGAAGACGAACGTTAAGGAGTTTAAAATAGCAAGTCTGTTTTTTAAACAAGAAATTTACAACGGAGAATATCCTATTGACTATGTTGGAATAGAAATTCCAAATAAGTTTATTGTAGGCTATGGGCTTGATTATAAAGAACAGGGAAGAAATTTGAGAGATGTATACCAACTAAACCAACACCATATGATTAATCTTGTACTTTTTGGTAAACCAGGAGCAGGTAAGGGAACACAAGCTGCTTTTTTAAAGGATCAGTATAATTTAATGCACATATCCACCGGAGATGTTTTTAGATTTAATATTAAAAATAATACCGAACTGGGGAAACTTGCACAAACCTTTATGGATAAGGGAGATTTGGTTCCGGATGAGGTTACTATTAAAATGCTAAGGGATGAAGTAGAGAAACATCCTGAAGCAAATGGATTTATTTTTGACGGTTTTCCAAGAACAGTAGACCAGGCAAAAGCTCTGGACAACTTAATGGATTCAAAGGAAATGCAAATTGACGCAGTAATTGCCTTAGAAGCCAACGATGAAGAACTAATTCAGCGTTTGTTGGAAAGGGGCAAATTAAGCGGAAGAACTGATGATCAGGACGAGGATAAGATTAGAAATCGTTTTGAAGAATACAATCAAAAAACTGCACCTCTTAAAGAATATTATAAGGCCCAGGATAAGTTCCATACAGTAAATGGTATAGGGGCAATAGAAGCTATTACAGATCGCCTTAGCAAAGTAATTGATGCATTAAAGGTTGAGGAATGATTTTGACAGCACTTTAGGTTAGATCTGATTTTACTACTACTACTTTTTATAAAAGAAACTTGAACGATGACCGAGGGAAATTTTGTGGATTATGTGAGAATGCATGTTGCCTCGGGCAATGGTGGCAAAGGGTCTGCACATTTACACAGGGAAAAGTATGTGCCAAAAGGCGGGCCAGATGGAGGTGATGGCGGTAGAGGTGGCCATATCATTATTCGTGGTAATGAAAACCTTTGGACACTTCTTGGATTCAAATATAAAAGGCACTTTAAGGCAGGGCATGGTGAGCATGGAAGTAAAAACCGAAGTACAGGAGCCGATGGAAAAGACGTGTTTTTAGATGTTCCTTTGGGTACTGTTGTTCGTGATTCGGATACCAATGAGGTTCTTTTTGAAATTACTGCACATGGGGAAGAAAAAATTGCAGTTGAAGGAGGTAAAGGAGGAAGAGGGAATTGGCATTTTAAAACCCCAACAAACCAAACACCGAGGTATGCACAACCCGGTATACCGGGCCAAGAGAAACAATTAACTCTGGAACTAAAAGTCCTGGCAGATGTTGGTTTGGTAGGATTCCCAAATGCGGGAAAATCTACATTGTTATCCGTAATGACTTCTGCAAAACCCAAAATAGCAGATTATGAATTTACTACTCTCAAACCTAACCTGGGAATTGTAAAATACAGAGATTTTAGGAGTTTCGTCATGGCAGATATTCCTGGAATAATTGAGGGAGCTGCAGAAGGCAAAGGTTTAGGGCATTATTTTTTACGTCACATAGAACGCAATTCAATCTTACTGTTTTTGATTCCGGCAGATAGCACAGATATCAGCCAGGAATACGAAGTTCTCTTAAATGAACTACGAAAGTATAATCCTGAATTATTAGATAAAAACAGATTAGTAGCCATCTCCAAATCAGATATGTTGGATGATGAGTTAATTGCGGAAATGAAAATTGAATTGGATAAAGATTTAAAAGAGACCCCCTATATCTTCATCTCATCCGTATCAGAAATAGGACTGGATGAGCTTAAAGATAGGCTCTGGCTGCTCTTAAACGATTAAAGATTACAATTTTCAGCTTCCCTGTTTTTTTTCATTATTTTTATATAAAATTGCTTATGAGAGGTATAATGATCATACTGATTGTTCTATGCGCAATTTCCTGCAGCACAGTGCGCGTAAACTATGATTTCGATAAATCTGCTGATTTTACCAGTTACAATACTTATAATTATTATCCTCAAATGCAAACCGGTCTAAGTGATTTGGACTCAAAGCGACTTTTCAATGCGATTGATTCAACTATGCAAATGCGTGGAATTTTATTATCCGAGGAACCGGATTTTTATATTAATATTCAAAGCCAGTCTTTTGTTACGCCCAGCAATAGCTCAGTAGGTGTCGGAATAGGGGGAACAGGCGGTAATGTAGGCGGGGGTGTATCTGTAGGCGTTCCCTTAGGAGGCTCCAATCTGGAACGCGAGATAATATTTGACCTGGTGGATAGCCAAAAGGATGCATTATTCTGGCAGGCAATAAGTTTAAGTAATTTTAGTGAGAATAATTCACCTGGAACCAGAGAAAAAAAGCTTCATGAAATCGTTACTAAAGTATTTTCAAAGTACCCGCCATTAATAAAGAAGAGCAAGAAATAATCAACCATAGTTACTCCTGATAAATACTTTGATAAAAGATAGCTAAGCGAAAGTGCCCAACAGGTATTCCTACACTTTTAAGCTGGATATATAAATTTGGGTATTTCGTAAAATTTAGCTTGGTATTTAAATTACACAAAGCTTAAGGCCAACATTGACTTTGGCAAAAGAATCAATACTTAGCCTAAAGCGCTGATAATTTTTAAGGATTAAAATTCGTTTACGACACAATGGGTGAGTATAAATGGTAGATAGTATGAGACAATTCATATTCCTTATAGTTTTAACGAGTGTTATTGCTTTGAATGCGCAAATTGTCTCCTCTGATATAGACTATTGGATAGATGCAGGGAATTACAAGCGCGCCAGTGAATTATTATTAGAACAACCCAAGCTGTATTCCAATCCTGTCCTATTAGACAAATTAGGAGAAAGTTATGCCTATCAGGAAGAATGGGACAAAGCCATCGACATATATAAAAGGCTAACGAGCTTAATTATGGATAACCCTTCTTACTTTTTTAAGTACGGAGGAGTTTTGGCAAAAAAGGCTCAAAACAGTAATCCTTTTGTTGGACTTACTCTTATAGGTCGCATAAAATCGAACTTTAAAAAGACCCTCATCATTGATCCGTTACATACCGGAGCATACTGGGCCCTTATAGATTTTTACGTTTCACTGCCGGGAATCGTTGGCGGAAGCTATGATAAAGCTTATGAACTTGCTACACAACTAAAGCAAATTTCAACATTAGACGGTTATTTAGCTCTTGCTTATGTATATGAATATAACGATGAACCAGCTAATGCCAAGACAAATTATTTAGAGGCATTATCCCTGGTGAAGGATTCCGAAAAGTTTGAAAGAAACCAATTGAATTATCAGTTAGGTAAGGTTTGCAGTGATTATGGACTTCAATTAGATAGTGGAATAGAATATATGACAACCTATATTGAGAATCATTCAATTAAAGATGGAGTCCCATTGGAATGGGCCTACTATCGGATGGCGCTATTATATCGAAAAAAAGGAAACAAAAAGAATTCTTTACTTTGGATAAACAGAGCTTTGGAAGAAAAAAAAGGGTTTAAAAGAGCTTTGGAAGAAAAACAACGCATTCTGGCTTTAAAAGATTAGAATGACTATTTAATTCAGGGATTAATACTTTTCATAGTGATTTTAGTAAGCCACCATCTATTGGAATATTTGTCCCTGTTATATAAGAAGCTTTATCGGAAGCCAGAAAAGCAACTAAATAGCCATATTCTTTAGGATCACCAATACGTTTCACAGGCACCTGTTCTTCCATAGCCTTGCGGACCTGATCCGCAGAAATACCCATTTGTTCCGCTTTCTTTTTATTCAAATCTGAGATTCGCTCCGTATCAAAGTATCCTGTTAATATATTGTTTACTGTAATTTTATCTCTGGCAACTTCAGTGGCCAGTGATTTTGCCCATGTAACCACGGCGGCCCGGATAGTATTTGAGAGAGCCAAATAACCCAATGGTTCCTTTACAGATATTGAGGCAACGTTAATTATGCGCCCCCATTTATTTTGCATCATGTTTTTCAAAGCCAGTTCAGTGGTGTATACCACAGACTTAAACAGCAGGTCAAAGGCCTCCTGATAATCTGTGATATTCTTCTCTAGGGCATTGCCGGGAGCCGGCCCTTGTGTATTATTTACAAGTATGTCTACTCTATGATCTTCAAAGTACCTGGAGATTATATTTTTATACTTATTAAAATCCGTAAAATCTACAACCAAATAGTCGTGAGGAGGGCCACCATTAGATGCGAGACTGGCTGCAATAGATTTTAATTGATCTTCATTTCTGGCCATAAGCGTAACCCTGGCACCACTTGCCGCCAATTGCCAGGCAATTGCTTTGCCAATACCACGGCTGCTACCTCCTACCAGCGCATTTTTTCCTTTTAAACTGATTTGCATGTCCTATTCTATTTATATTCTTCCCGCACAGGACTAAAAATGTCCATAAGCTTACAGGGAGTTAGGGCCTTACCACTATGTGGAATATTGCAGGGAATAATTGCCAACTCCCCGGGTCTGTAGATTTTAGTGACGCCTGCCACCTTAAATTCAAAATCCCCTTCCAATACGTGCATAATCTGCTCGTTAATATGAGAATGTTCCGGAACCGTCGCTCCCTTTTCTACTTCCCAGAAGGCAAGTGTCATGGTCTCGCTATGGATCATTTTACCATGAAAACCTGGTATAATTTCTTTCGATTCAATGTCTGATAATGCTAAGTTCATTGGATACTGGTTTTTTTCAATAGATACATATGCTCATTGAGGACCTCTTCTTTAGGTAAGAAGCGTTTGGGCTCATAACGGGCCGAAAGGCTAAACGTATCCTCATGGTTCATTAGTTCATAGTTTTTAAGGTTTCTATAAAATTTCTCAGCAACAGTTTGATATTGAAATCTCTTATTTTTTTCGAGGTTGCTTTCAACATAATCGATCAGTTTTTTAAACACTAATTGCTTTTCCAATTGGGGTAGAAAGGAAACACTGCCTAAATATTCATCGGGTTCCTGAATGCGGTCAAAGAGTTTGAAAAGCCTTTTCGTATCATCTTTACTTAAAAAGAAGAGTACTCCTTCCAGCAGGATAAAAGATTTTCTTCCATTTTTTAGTGCTATTACCTGCTCGTAAAGTTTGTCCTGGGATCTAAGGTTAAAATCGGCTTCCAAATAGGTGATTTTTCTTCGTGGTAATTTCCCTTCCCTTTCCCATTTGGTGGTCATTTCCTTCTTGTGTGTAACAACATCCGATTTGTCAATTTCGATATAATCAAGTGAATTTTCTAATAAATACGGATACATACTGAAGCCACAACCAAAATTGATAAGGACTTCAATTTTGTTTTTATTCATGAGTTCGTTTATGGTATCGTAAAAATAACGGTTGCGCAAACAGTGCGCATAGGGTTCATAGGAAGAAACAGCAGTGCTATAGCGTTCAGCATGAATGTCAATACTGCTCTTAGACCACAAATAGGCATATCGGTCTTTGCTTAGGGCTACATCACCCATTCGAAAAGATGCCGTAACAAAAGCCGTTTCATGTATGTTAATTTTAGTAAGCAAAGTTTTGAAATAAAGTATCTTACTAAGATAGAAAGATTCTGAGGTAAATAATGATTTGAGTTGCACTTTTCAATACCTATCTTTGAGGAATATTAAACGAAAGGATGCGAATTCATTTTATAGCTATAGGAGGAAGTGCCATGCATAATCTGGCCCTTGCTCTGCATCATAAAGGATATGTTGTTACCGGTAGTGATGATGTAATATTTGAACCCTCTAAAAGCAGATTGGCTAAACAAGGAATTCTCCCTTCTGAGTTTGGTTGGTTTCCCGATAAAATTGATACTTCTTTAGATGCTATTATCCTTGGAATGCATGCCAAGCCCGATAATCCTGAATTGATAAAGGCCAAAAAGCTTGATCTAAAAATCTTCTCATATCCGGAATTCCTTTATGAACAATCTAAAAACAAAACACGTGTTGTTATTGGAGGTAGTCATGGCAAGACCACGATAACTTCAATGATCCTTCATGTAATGAATTATCATGGGAAGGCCGTTGATTATATGGTGGGTGCTCAATTGGAGGGATTTGACCGGATGGTACATCTCACCGATGAAAATGATTTTATAGTTTTAGAAGGAGATGAATATCTTTCTTCTCCCATAGACAGGCGGCCAAAGTTTCATCTTTACAAACCAAATATTGCACTGTTAAGTGGCATAGCCTGGGATCATGTTAATGTATTTCCCACTTTTGAAAATTATCTTGAGCAATTTAAAATTTTTGTAGATAGTATAGTTAAAGGAGGGAGCATTACGTATAATGAGGAGGATCTTAATGTAAAAAGTATTGTTGAAGCTTCAACAAATTCAATACGGAAACTTCCCTATTCAACCCCGGATTTTTTTGTTGAGAACGGGCAGACTTTTTTAAATACAGAGGAAGGCCCAATGCCACTGAATATTTTCGGACGACATAATTTGAATAATTTGGCAGGAGCTAAGTGGATATGCCAAAATATGGGTGTGGATGAAGAAGACTTTTATGAAGCCATTTCATCATTTAAGGGGGCATCAAAACGCCTGGAAAAAATTGGCCAAAATGAGAATACAATAATTTTCAAAGATTATGCCCATTCTCCAAGTAAAGTAGCAGCAACCGCAAAGGCAGTAAAAGAACAATTTCCGGATCGAAAACTAATAGCCTGTTTAGAACTACATACATATAGCAGTTTAAATGCGGAATTTTTAAAGGAATACAGGGGGTCTTTGAAAGAAGCAGATGTATCGGCTGTATTTTATATACCTGAATCGCTTAAAATAAAGGGTTTAGATGAAATAACAAAAGAACAGATCGAGCAGGCATTTCAACAGCAAGAGCTTCATATTTTTACCAATAGTACTGCTTTTAAAGAATTTCTTTTCAATCAGGATGTTACTAACAGTATAGTGCTGTTTATGAGCTCAGGAGACTATGGCGGGCTTGATTTGAATGAGATCGTAAATATGATCGAAATTAACTAAGACCGTTTAATCATTGTTACACTCCTTTAATCATATCTCTTAAACCCCAAATTGCCTTAAATGGTGATCTAAATGTTTGTATTCAAGTTTACCCCATTGCTCCGGGGTAAAATCTCCAAAAATGGGATGTGCATTCCAGTCCTTCCTGTCGCGAAGATTATATAGTTCCTTAACTAATTCCTGTAACTTTTTATGTTCTACCTCAAAGTCTTTCTCTTCTTTAGCCCTCGCTATAGGTGGAGTAGGTAAGCTTTTTCGCCAGGGCTTATCGTTGTACATAGACTTTTTAAATAACCAGCTTATAATCGGATTTGCCCGTTTGTCATATTTTTTATTTTTAATCGCCGTTTTTATGAATATTTGGCAATGCCATAGCATTTGGCCAACACTCATTTTACCCCATAAACCTTCTGATTCTGCACTTAACTGATTAAAACGCTCTACAACTTCGTTATAGGTAGCTTCATCAAAAATAGATTTCATGAATTCTTAGTTAGGAATTTATGAATGAAATTTACAATAATTTTTTTAGTTGATTATCTTTAGGCCATGCAACACAAATCTTCTTCTTTTTCCATTAAGAATTGGTCTGATGATGACAAACCACGGGAAAAATTAGTGCATAAGGGCCGTTCAGTTCTTTCTAATGCCGAGCTTATTGCCATTTTAATTGGTTCGGGGACCAAAAACGAAACAGCAGTGGCGCTCTCTAAAAGAATTTTGGCATCTACCAATAATAACTTAAATGAATTAGGTAAGGTATCCATAAAACAATTAATGAAATTTAAAGGTATTGGCGAGGCCAAGGCCGTATCAATTGCTGCGGCTTTGGAGATAGGCAGGAGGAGGCAAAATGAGAAGGCCATGGTGAAGCCACAGATCTTAGGGAGCCAGTCGGTTTTCGATCTTTTGCAACCCTTGCTTGCAGACCTTCCTCACGAGGAATTCTGGATTGTTTACTTAAATAACTCAAATAAGGTCATTCAAAAAGCTCAATTGAGTAAGGGAGGTATTACTGGCACTCTGGTAGATGTTCGTTTAGTAATAAAACAGGCACTGGAATTAGGAGCGGTATCCTTAATATTAGCCCACAATCATCCCTCAGGCACACTTAAACCAAGTGAGGCAGATAAAAAAATTACAACTAAGCTTCAAAAAGCTTCTGAAGCTATGGATATAAGGGTACTCGATCATGTAATTATTACACAAAACAAATACTATAGCTTTGCCGATAATAATTTGATATAAATATGCTCCTGATATATACCCATAAAATTACTTCGCGCTTCAGTTACACCATGAAGCAGATTTTTACAAGGATACTTGGGATAGATATCATTTTTACTACAAAGGTTGAAGATTTTATAAAACACACCGGTCCTAAGATCACTTATAGCAAGCAGCCTTTGCAAAATGAGTTTTTTGTAAGAAGTAAAGATCTGTTATTTGTACATGGAATAACTGATTTGCAAATAACTGTTGAGGAGTGGGAGGGCACAGCTTGTTTTTTCAGGACAAGTGAGCCCAGTGCTATTCCTTATGATATTTTTGCTGCAAGTTTTTATCTTTTAACCAGATACGAAGAATATTTGCCATACCTAAAAGATGTGCATGGCAGATTTCCTCCCTCAGAAAGTATTGCTTATAAGAATAATTTTTTGCGAGTACCTGTGGTGGATATTTGGGCATACAAATTTCTGGATAAGCTTAAAGAACGATTTCCTGCTATAGATAGCAGAGAACGTAAGTTTCGGTTTACTTCTATTATTGATGTTACTTCTTCACACTGTTTTGCACACAGAGGGCCTATGCGGAGCATAGCAGGCTTGTTATATGACATTGGTACTTTTAAATTGAAACGTGTGGTGCAGCGCACTTCTGTGTGGTTAAAGATTAGAAAAGATCCTTATAATAACTACGAAAGCCTCATAGAAATTCATAGGAAATTTCAAATAAAAAGTATATTCTTCTTTCAGTTCGCCAATTATTCAACCTATGATAAAAATGTTTCACCCGAAAACAATAATTTTAAATACCTTATTAAATCTGTTGCAGACTATAGCTTAGTGTCCCTGGCAGCTTCATATAGTTCTTTTATGGACATTGAATTATTGAAAGAAGAGAAAAAGAGGCTATCGAATGTTGTGAATAGGCCAATAAACAATTCAAGAATGAGATATAACAGGGTAGATATTCCTCATACTTACAGAAACCTTGTGGAGGCAGAATTCACAGATGATTATACTATGGGATACACTCATGAAATGGGTTTTAAAGCCGGCACATGTACGCCTTTTAATTTTTATGATATTACAATAGAAGAACAGCAACCCATAAAAGTACACCCATTCGCTGTTCATGATTATGCCTTACTTAATTCCTACTCTGAAGAGGAAATACTTGAAAAAATAAAGATTTATTACGATCAGGTAAAAAAGGTTAATGGTCACTTTATCACCATTTTCTCCAATGAACTATTAGGTGGAGAGCAGGAAATAAACTGGTTAAATTTGTACCAAAAAGTAATTCAAAAGTATCATGTATAGTCAAGGTATTTCAGATATATTTTTTGATTTGGACCATACACTATGGGATTTTGAAAGAAATTCAGCATTGACATTCGAAAAAATATTTGCCGAAGCGGAATTAGAAGTAAATCTCTCCAAATTCCTGGAAGTTTATGTGCCCCTGAATCTCGAATTTTGGAAATTATATCGTGAAGATAAAATTAAGAAACCGGAATTGCGCTTTCAAAGACTAAAAACAACTTTTGATGAGATAGGATACGAAATAAAAGATGAAGTTATAGATATACTATCGGCAGAATATATTACTAACCTTGCTGCCTATAATAATTTGTTACCGAATACGATTGAGATACTGAATTATTTAAAACCCAAATACAAACTACATATAATTACCAACGGATTTGAAGAAGTACAGACCAGAAAACTGGTCAATTCAAATATTTTCGGATATTTTAATCAGGTCATTAATTCTGAAATGGCAGGGGTAAAAAAACCAAATCCATTAATTTTCGAACTTGCACTTCAAAAGGCAAATGCTAAGGCCAACAGGTCAATAATGGTTGGCGATAATATCGAGGCAGATATACTTGGGGCGAAAGCAGCAGGATTTCATGCCTTACATTTTAATGCTCATAATGATCCGAAACACGAGCATTGTGCAATGATTCATAATCTGCGTGAAATAAAAAACTATTTATAGAGTTATATATGGGAGAATAATATAGGAGGCAATACCTATTTAGGTGGTAAAATAAATAATAACCATTTTAAAACTGGTATAAAGCAATGAAATATATCCCGATATCTGTACTTGCAATTCTTTTTTGCACTGGAATCTTTAGTTCCTGCGCGGAAAAACAGGATTTTGATCAATTAGATAATTTCGACATTATTCCAACGGCGGAAGCCAGCATTCTTTATGTTGAAACCCCTGAGTATATAATTAATCAATTAAATGGGGTAAATTTTTATTCCCAGATATTTAATTTCGATGCTTTTAGCGAAGAGTTTGTTGCCGACAATGTCCTCGATGGAGTTATTACTTATGAAGTTGAAAATACGACAAGCAAACCTCTCGATATAACTTTCGAATTCTTAGATGAGGCAGGGAATGTTTTGGATTCTGAAAATTTTATGGTTAATGCAGCCCCTACTGCAATATTAACAAGAGAAATTGCTTATGGACCCGCAGGTAGAAGCCTGGATATTATTAGAAATACCTCTGCAATAAGAGTAAGTGCTACAAATTTAGGTGATAATATCAGTGTGTCTTCGTTACCTAGCCCGGCAATTTTCTTAAGGTCGAGCGCAAAATTCAGGATTCGGCTGAAATGATAAGGAAGCTATTATCATTGATTATCCTTTTCACAGGATACCTAAGCTGTTATGCCCAAAATAAGGAGGTGCTGTATGATTTTCAGGAGATTCCACAGGCAATAATGGTTAATCCGGGTATAAATACAATTTATAATTGGTATGCGGGTATACCATTTATATCGGGTATATATGCACAGGGAGCAACAAGCGGGCTTACCGTAAACGATATTTTTGCTGCTGATGGACTCGATATTAATCAGAAAATAAGAGATCGGGCACTCAATGCATTGAGTGAACGCGATGAAGTAAATGGCATCTTTCAGGTTGATATATTAAACGGTGGATTTCGTAGTCAAAAGAACCCGGCTAATTTCTTCTCATTTGGAATGTATGTCGAAGGTTATGCACTAAATTATTGGCCAAAAGATCTTGCAATTTTAGCTTATGAAGGTAATGCCGACAGACTGGGACAAAGATTTGATCTCAATGATCTCAATACCAGCGGGCAATTCATAAATGTGCTGCATTTTGGAATTAACAGACAAATAAAAAATAATCTCACTTTAGGAGCACGAATCAAATTGTATTCGGGAATAATAGACATTAGATCCACAAATAATAGCGGTTATTTTGAGACAACTTTAGGCCAGAATAATTTGTTGAGGAATACCCTGGTTTCAGATATGAAATTAAGAACTTCGGGTCTGGATGCTCTTATAGATGCCAATGATAATGGTAGTAGTGTGACAAGTTTATTCACAAAAAGAGGGTTTTTTGGTGGTGATCCCGGACTTGGATTTGATTTAGGGGTAACTTATAATCTCAATGACCAAACAGTAATTACGGGAAGTCTATTAGATATCGGATTGTTGTATCACTCCTCTGATGTAACTAATTATACACTTAAAGGGGGCACATCCGTTGAGGGTGTAGAAGTAATTTTGCCAGATGCCCTAAATGATCCGAATGCTGATTTTTGGGAAGATCTGGTAGATGAAATTGAAGAGCTGGTTCCCTTTGAAGAGGACAGCAAGAACTATGTAAGCTTCAGGCCTATAAAATTTTACTCCTCCATTAGATATAATTTTGGTAAGCAAGGCACGCCAATTGCAGCAGATTGTGAGTGTGATAATAATGCGGAGAGTGGTGACAGATCGTTATATTATCTGAATAGTGTAGGCGGTCAATTGTATGCTATTAGCAGACCTCGGGGTCCCCAGTTTGCTTTAACCGCATTTTATCAAAGAAGATTTGCTAAAGTCCTTGCGTTAAAAGCAACTTATACTGTTGATAAGTTCACGGCCTCAAACGTGGGTTTAGGTATGAGTCTCCAGGCAGGACCGGTGAACTTTTATATTATGGGGGATAATTTATTCTCTTATGGCAACGTAGCCGATAGCAATTACGCTTCTTTTCAGTTAGGATTAAATATCATATCTTGGGAGAGAAACTGAACTGTATACTAAATGAAGAATTTATTTTCCTGCCTGTTCCTGGTTTTTATATTTTCATTAGGGCTGCAAGCCCAGTTGAATGAGTATAAATATATTATTATACCTAAAAACTTTAAGGGCTTTAAAGATGAAAATCAATACAAGACCAGTACGCTGTTAAAGTATCTTTTTACAAAAAAGGGATTTGAAACTTATTATGAAGATGATTTGCCATCTGACTTAAATACGAACAGATGTCTTGGTCTCCTGGCACAATTGGATCATACAACCAGTATGTTCGTAACTAAAGCTTCCATTGTTCTGGAGGATTGCAATTCCAATGAAGTTTACAAAAGTTTGGAAGGAAGGAGCAAAGAAAAGGATTACACATCGAGTTATAAGGAAGCTATTGAAATGGCTTTTACGTCAATCAATTCCCTTAACTACAAGTATAATCCTGTTGAGACCAAAAGTGTATCTACCACAGCAGTTGTAATTGATGCAGAGGGAAAAGGAGAGCCATCAGAGAATAAGGGCAGGCAAACAACCACCGCAGTTGAGGAGAATTTAACACAATCCGAAATAACCCCGAATCCAAAAACAGCCGCCATCGAAAATACGGCCGTGGTTGCTGCAAGCACGAGCACTATTCCCAAGACTTCAGATTCATATGTATTGTATGCCCAGGAAATTCCAAATGGATATCAGCTAGTAGACAGTACCCCAAAAATTCGTTTGAAAATATATCAGACTTCCATTCCGGAGGTTTATATAGGCGTCAATGAAAAAGGAAGCGGCTTAGTTTATAAACGCTCAAACCAATGGTATTTTGAATATTATGTTTCTGGCCAAGCACAATTAGAAGAATTTACTATTAAATTCTAGTATTTATCCTTCCATCTTTTTTTAAGAAATTCTTTGAGTGCCATCTCTCTTTTATTATCTCCGGGGATATAAAAGGAGGTCCCTTTTATTTGATCTGGCAAGAATTCCAGTTCTGTAAAATTATCCTCATAGTCATGTGCATATTTGTAGTTTTCACCATAACCTAATTCTTTCATAAGCTTGGTGGGGGCATTCCTCAACGCTAGTGGCACAGAAAGATCTCCGGAATCCTTAACATACTCCTGTGCTTTTTTGATAGCCATATAACTGGTATTACTTTTTGGTGAAGTTGCCAGATAAATTGTGCATTGGCTAAGCAGTATTCGGGCTTCAGGATAGCCAATAGTACTAACGGCCTGAAAAGTAGAATTGGCGATAACCAATGCAGTAGGGTTAGCCATACCAATGTCCTCAGACGCAGATATTAGTAAACGCCGCGCTATAAATTTTACATCTTCTCCTCCCTCAATCATTCTGGCAAGCCAATATACTGCTCCATTGGGATCACTACCACGGATAGATTTTATAAAGGCCGATACTATATCGTAGTGTTGTTCCCCTGTCTTATCATATAATACAGTGTTTTTCTGGACTTTCTGCATCACCAGTTGGTCTGTGATGATAATATCCGTTTTATCTTCAGAGGAAACTACCAACTCAAATATATTCAGCAATTTTCTGCCATCTCCTCCGGAAAGTCGTAAAAGCGCTTCTGTTTCTTTGAGCTTTATATTTTTTGACTTTAACATTATATCTTCGGCCATTGCTCTTTGCAACAATGCTTCTAAGTCCTCTTTTCCAAAAGATTTGAGGATATAAACCTGGCAACGCGACAAAAGTGCCGGAATAACTTCGAAACTTGGATTTTCTGTAGTTGCCCCAATGAGTGTTACCCAGCCTTTTTCAACGGCCCCCAATAAAGAATCCTGCTGTGATTTGCTAAACCGATGTATCTCATCAATAAATAGAATAGGATTTTTAGCGGTAAATAAACCACCACTTTGTTTGGCTTTTTCTATTACTTCCCTGATGTCCTTAACGCCGCTGTTTATGGCGCTTAATGTATAAAAGGGACGTTCACTTTCATTTGCAATAATATGGGCCAGGGTAGTTTTTCCCGTACCCGGTGGCCCCCAAAGAATGAGTGATGGAATACTGCCTTTTTTTATCTGGGTTGTTAAAGAACCATCTGCACCAACCAAATGATGCTGACTAATATAATCTTCAAGTGTTTTTGGGCGTACCCGCTCTGCAAGTGGCTCATTCATATGATAAATGTAATAAATACGTTTATACCTAATACGATTACTTAATTTATTACAAGGTTTCTAAATTTATAATTAAAAACATTGCCCTGACAATTTATCATGTTTTGTGATTGTGGCCAATAAATTGAGGAAATAAAATGTAACTTAATCTTATGTCTGAGGATAGCTATTTTAAATTTTCGAATAGAGTACTGCTAGTTCCAATGATAGCGGTGCTATTGATTTGGACTGTATTTTGGGTGGAGATCCGATTTCAGATCAATTTAAATCAATACGGTATATATCCCAGAACTTTAAAGGGATTAAGAGGAGTGTTTTTTAGCCCGTTTCTGCACGGCTCAATTGAACATCTTTACAATAACACCATACCAATTGCCATTCTAACTGTTTCTTTGGTCTATTTTTACAGAAGTGTCTCCTTCAAGGTCCTGCTGTGGGGTGTGCTATTTTCGGGATTATTAACCTGGGTTATAGGAAGGCCGTCTTATCATATTGGCGCCAGTGGTTTGATCTATGTATTGGCCAGCTTTATTTTCTTTAAAGGAATCTTCACCAAATATTACCGGCTTGTAGCCCTTTCATTAATGGTTGTATTTATTTATGGAGGTTTGTTATGGTTCATATTTCCTTTGAAGGAGGATATTTCCTGGGAAGGGCATTTAGCCGGATTTATTACCGGATTGCTCCTTGCTGTATTTGTTAAGGCAAAACTACCATCTGTGAAAAAATATGCCTGGGAATTGGAAAATTACAATGAAGAGGAGGATGAATTTTTAAAACACTTTGATGAACAAGGAAACTTTATTGAAAGTAAAAACGACGATTCAGAATCTCAGGAAAGGACTTATAAAATAAAATATCATTTCAGGAAGGATAAAACCAATGACCAAGGCAATTGAATTAAGTGGTTCTTTGTCTTACGGCTTCATATAAAAAAACCGCGCAGGCTACTGATACATTAAGGGAGGCTATTTCACCTAAAAGAGGCAATTTTGCCTTATGGTCTACGGTTTTTAATATTGATGGTGATATGCCTGAATCTTCAGAGCCCATAATAATGGCGCAGGGCACCTTAAAATTTATATCGTAAATACTGTGTTCCGTTTTTTCTGTAGCGGCAATTACCTGAATTCCTGACGACTGTAAATAGAAAACGGCGTCTTTCAGATGATCTATTTTAGCTATTGGCACCTTAAAGGCAGCTCCGGCCGATGTTTTTATGGTATCTTCCGTTACCGGTGCGGCGCCTTTTTTTTGAATTATAATGCCATCCACGCCGGTACATTCAGCAGTTCGTATTATGGCCCCAAAGTTCCTTACATCAGAGAGTTGGTCTAAAAGTAGAAATAAAGGTGCTTCCTTCTTTTCCATCACCTCTTCAACTAAAGTTTCAAAGTTGTAAAACTCAATGGGCGAGATATTGGCAATTACTCCCTGGTGGTTATTTCGTGTAAGCCTGTTGAGCTTTTCTATAGGAACATAGGAGAAGCTTATCCCATTTTCACGGATCAGGGATTCTAATTCTTTGTAAAGACTGCCGCCAAGACCTTTTTGAATAAATATTTTGTCTATGGTGCTTTTAGAATTAATAGCCTCTATAACAGCTCTTATACCGTAAATGCGGGAGGTTTTTTGCATGCTTTAAAGATAGATAAATACTAACCATTTACGAGGACTCTTCATTAACAAAAGAAAAAAGCTATAAATCAATTATATAAATAATCGAAATATAGCTTTTAAAAGATATAAATCTGGAAGTATCTAATTATCTAGATACTTCCAGATTATGTTAAAATTTAGTTAGCACATCTCCCGGGAGCCGGTCCGTAATCGCCATAAAGCGCTCCGTCAGGGGAGTAAAGCTGGTACGTGTGTTCACTTTCAAAGTTTCCAGGCGTATAAAAAATTTCCAATACAACACCGTCTGGTACTTCTATATCGTAAGTTGCTGAACCTCCTTGAGCTGCAGAAATAGTATAAGCGGTTGTTGAACCGTCTATACTAAAAGTTAAGAAAGCCTCATCCCAGCCATCTCCGAATGTATCCTGTAAATCAGCAACCCAGGTCCCTGCCGTTTCAACATCCGTAATAGGAGCACATTCAACTAATACATTAAAAGCAAAGCCATTACGCTGTGCTAGTTGCCCGGTAACATCTCCCGTATAATTGTCAACTGTCCAAAAACTCCCGTCCTTTCCTATACAAGTACCAATGAACTGGAAAATGTCTCCGCCAGCTATATCATCGATAGAATACCCTACTAAACCAGCTAGTTCCGCATAAGTGTATGAGATACTTGTGGGAAATTCAGTAATAGTATTCAATGGTATAGTATCATACTCACCACTAGCACTTCTCAAAGTAAAGCTCAGATCATACTGGGCTACATTGTCAACCGGTACATCTACGGTTGCTTCAAAAGAAGCATCCTTAATATCTTCTACAAGATAAAGATATTGATTAACAACCGTACGGACATAAGCCGCCTTGTTGGCGTCATCCAAATGAACACTTAGTGGAAACTTGTCTTCATCTTCGCAGGATGCCATAGTTAAGGCAACGGCAAGAATCCCTAAAATGATTTTACTTATATTTTTCATATTTTTCATTTTTTATCGATATTTTAATTTACAAAACCTGGAGGATTAGTATCCCAGAATACCGGGGTATCCGGATTTGCCTTCTGTGAAATATTGGTATTATTATCTGAAGCCGTCTGTGGATACCACATAGATCTCAGAAAGTTACCAGGATTTTCAACAACAAAAGCAGGGCTTAAATTATCTGGTTGTCCTGTTCTTCTATAGGTGTTATACGCAGTCATACCGTCACACCAGGAAGCAATGAAAACTTGCTCCGCAATAATTCTCAGTTTTCCAGTATTGTCGGCTGCATCATAGGCGGCTAGAATCCTCGCAATATGAGCATCAATAAGTGCAGGAGTAGCTTCAAAACCAGATCCGGTTGCCACCGGAGCTCCAAAGGCTGCGACTTTGTTCATGGATTCTCTAACGCCTGTTTCTAAATAAGTTCTGGCGTCTCCGGCCGTTCCCAGTTCAAGAGCAGATTCTGCTAACATTAAATGGGTATTGGCAGCTAAAAGCATAGGAGAAATTCCTGCTCCGGCTAAACCTTCGCTAACCGCAGTAGAACCGGAAACATTTCGGAAATCCTCTGCATCAAATGGCCCTCCTATAGGATATGTACCATGGAGTGTTCTAAAAGCGTCATCTGGCGGAATACCATCATCATCCATGTGGTTTCTTCCCCAAAGACCACCATATCCATTGGTTGCCGGTACTGTGCAATAGTAATCAAAACCTGTCCACCAACTAGGTACTAATGGTTCATTTACACATTCTTTGGTAATATTATCAGCCCCGTCATAATTACTTTGTTGTCTGTACATATAATAGCGAATTCGTGGATCAATAGCCGTATACTGATTCGCCATTAAATTCATATAATAGTTACAGGTGTAAAAGTCAGAACTAGGGCCTGCACCATCGTAATTGGCATCAAAATAAGGATGCCTGCTATCCGGTGCTGCGTTACTTGTACCCCACTGGAATTGAAGATCATCTGCAGAGGACGCGATAAACTGACCCCCACCAACAATACTATTGATAGTAGCAGCAGAAGCAGCTGGACTTACCAGCCTACTTTGAACAGCCAAACGCAATCTCATAGTATTAGCCGCTTTTCTCCATTTACCTTCATCTCCTCCATAATACAAATCATTGGTTGGAAGAGCCAATTCGGATTTTTGAATATTAGCAATAGCATCTTGTAAAAGAGCATCTAAAGCTGCATAAATATCAGCACCTGAGTCAACAGCAGGATTAAAAATTCCCTCTACCCCTCTGGCGGCTTCAGAGTAAGGAACATCTCCAAACAAATCTACCATGTTCATCATAGCATATGCTTCGATTATCTGTCCTATTGCTACATGTGTATACAATTCAGCTTCTTCTGCTAAAGGAGTCATGGTTCTGATATCGATCAGTAATTCAGAATACACATCATCCCAAATTTGATCAAAATCTCCCGGATCATAAAAATCCCGGTAAGTAGGGCCAAAACCGTGTTGTATTCTTACAGGTTCCATTCCAAACTGTGCCCATCCATTTTCACCACGTCCTTCAGTTCCTGAATGTAAATTGGCAATTCTTATTTGAATTGCATTCAGGAAAAAATCAATATCCGATTGCTCCGGGCTTAAAAAGTTTGGATTCGGCTGCACATCCAGATCCGTTGTTTCGCATCCATTTATTAGTAACATTGATGTGGCAATAAATGCCAAACCAATAAACTTAAACCTATTTTTCATAATATTCGTTATATTTTTCATTTCTCTTATCTATTAAAAGGATGCCCTTACAGTAAATCCATATCTTCTTGACGAAGGCCCCGTAAAGAAATCAATTCCTTGTCCATTACCAACACCTGTACTAGAAGAGTTAGTGTCATAGTTAACATTGGAAGGCATATTAATTGCGTTAAACCAAAGGTTTTGACCTGATAAAGTGAAAGACAAACTTCCAAATGGAGTCTGATCTAGCGTCTTAGAAGGTAAAGCATAAGTTAACGAAGCTTCTTGAATTCTAAACGTACTTCCATCATATACGGTAAAAGTATTAATACCATCTGCAAAGTATGTGCTAAAACCTAGTTGCGTAGCAGTAATTGCCGTTTGGTTTGGTAGTCCATCTGCTTGCCGGATACCAGGAAGGATGTATTGAGCTTCTCTTTGAACAGGTGTATCATCATCTACTACGCCACGCGCTATAAGAGTTGTGGCTGTTGTAGAATAGATATCCCCACCATGGCGGTATTGTAAGTTAGCCGACAGTGAAAAATTCTTATACGAAATAGTAGGAATCACAGCAGTGTTCCAGTCCGGATTAGGATCTCCAATTTCCGAAATAGTATTATTTACTAAATAACGACCGGCATCGTTAACCAAATTATTCCCCGCATCATCCTGAAGGATTGTCGTTCCTAAAAATACTCCAAAGGGCCTTCCTTCCACGGCATAGTTAGCTGCTTCTCCGGCAATAGCAGAAGTAAGAAGAATATTGTTTGTTCCTTCTGCCAACTTTGTTACGGTTGTTTCTATTGCGGTAAAATTAGCTGCAATATTAAATCCTACTCCATGTTCGAATTCTTTAAGAATATCAATATTGGTATCTACTTCGATACCTTTAGATTTAATTTCTCCGATATTTACTGTTGTACCTGTAAAACCGGTGGAACTATCTAATGGCCTGTTCGTAATTAAATCGGTAGTTTTCTTATCAAACACACTCACATTTAAATTCCAGATATTGAAAAGTCTGGTATCTATTCCTAATTCAAGTTCTGCAACTCTTTCAGGTTTCAAATTTGGATTACCCAAAGAATTATCCACCGAGTTAGAAGAAACTACATTTCCGTTGATATCAACTAGTGCACGAGCATTTAAGCCTAATACATTTCTTGTGTTATAAGGTGTTGGGAAACCTGCAGAGGAACCGTATCCAAAACGGAACTTCAAGTAGTTAAGCGCATCGCTAGACCATGAATCCCAAAGAGATGTAGGAATAAATGAAACACTGGCTCCGGGATAGAATAAAGAATTGTTCTCTTGTTCTAAAGTAGAAGACCAGTCATTTCTACCAACCACGTTTGCATAGATCCAATCCTCATAGCTAAAGGTTAAATCCACATATGCTCCTAAAAGGTTTTCTTCAAAGGTTTGTGCTAAATTGGCATTCCCTGTTCTAACAAAAGAGTTTTGTGCAGATGGTGTAGTAAAGTTAAAGTGTTCCAATACGCCGAATACTAACTGTCCCTGGCTTTCGAGTCCATCAGAATTGAAAACATCGCGTCTGGCATTAAAACCGGCAATTGCTTTTAAATTTAAACTCTCTGATAAATTCTTATCTAACGTATATATAATATCATGGTTCCAGATAGTGTTTCTAACCTGTCGGGTTCTTAAAAGACCCAAAGGCTGCCCGTCAACTCCCCCTTTGTTTTGTCCGTATTTGTTAAATTCTGTATAGGTGTCTAAACCTAATCTATATGAAAGGTTCATAGAGTCGTTGATCTCATAAGAAATGCTGGTGTTCCCTATAAAACGGTCTGTATCCTGACTTGTTTGTACGTTTGCGACTGTCCAGTAAGGGTTTTGAATGTCGTTACCGGAACGGTAATACATGCTTCTGCCATCTGCCGCCTGAAAAGGAAGACCTGTTAAATCAACCGATCTGGGAGTATACAAAACATCTCCAAAAACTGACCCTCCGTTAAAGGCAGATCCACTACCCAAAGAAGGGGCCACTGGAGGCGAGTTGTAATCTGTTTTGATAAACTGGAAAGAACCTTGAATTGAAAACTTGTTATTTAGTCTTGCATTACCACCTAAAGAAAAGTTATTTCTTAATACCTTGTTTCCAGGAGTGATACCTCTATCTTCTGTTCTACCGTAGTTAAAATTAAAGCTGGCATTTTCATTACCCCCTCTTAAGTTAATAGAGGTACTGGTAACATAACCGGTTCTAAAGAAATCTCGAACTCCATTGTAAGGTCTGTACTCATAAGGTTGCGCAGCAATATCTTCATAACCGGCTACCAATGATTGGTCTGCCAGAAAATTTAAAGGATGACTTAATTGTGCAAATCCAGACTGATTACCTAGAAATTGCCCGGCCAGAGATACTCCATCATCATCTGTCCTGTCAAACCTTGGACCCCAGTTACTAAAGAAGAAGCCAAATCCCTGGTGGAAACCACCTCCGTAGTTATCCTGGTATTTAGGCAGAATAGCATCAGAAATAAAGGCTGAAGTACTTACACTAACTTCCATTTTACTTGGAGCATCGCCTTTTGCGGAACTTTTAGTAGTAATAAGGATTACCCCGTTTCTACCTCTGTTACCATAAAGAACGGTTGCACTCAACCCTTTAAGAACGTTTACTTCCTGGATTGTGTTCGGATCCAGATCTAAGAACCTACTTGAAGCCGTGTTACCGTCCAAGATGGATCCCTGGTTATTTGTTCCTGAATCAATTGGTACCCCATCTACCACAAAAAGTGGCTGGTTAGATTGGGTCACAGAAGTGTAACCTCTAATAATTATGTTAGTACCTGAACCTGAAAGGCCATTACTGGCGGTAATATTTACCCCGGCTACTTTTCCTTGTAGTACCCTACCTATATCTGCTTCCGGTCTTGATTCAATTGCCGCTTCATCTACGGTTGATACCGCATAACCCAACGATCTCTCCTCTCTCTCGATACCTTGTGCAGTTACTACAACCTCTTCCAGTGCCTGGGCATCTTCTTCCATCTGCACATCAATGGTGTTCGATGCGCCAATGACAATTCTTACATCTCTTTGTCCGATGTAAGTAAAGAGAAGTGCCTGACCTTCACTTGCACTGATAGTATAATTACCATCGAAATCGGTTTGGGTACCGGTTGTTGTACCTTCAACAAGGATGTTTACACCCGGCAGGGGTAAACCTTCAAAATCGGTAACTGTACCCGAAATCGCTTTGTCTTGCGCAAATGATAAATGCACAACAAACGCCAATAGCAGCGTCAAGATTCCATTTAAATTTGTTCTCATTTTTTAATTATTTGAATTAGCTAACTGCGAAAATCCAAATTTCATGTTAATAATCCAAACATATTTTAATAAAACTTTAAGAAGAAAGACCGAAAAAAAAACAATTTAAGAGTGTATTGTTAAATTATTTATCAAAAGAATTGTTAAAAAAATGAATAATAAATTAAAATATTCTTAATTAAATAATAATCATTAGAATTCTTATGATTATTATAGTGAAGTTGACAATTGGGACTATCAAATAATTAAATTTAGATAGCCTATATATTAAGGTATAAACCCAGAATTAATTTAGTATTAAAAAGACTCCTTTGCGTCATTATAACCCTCTATGAAAAACAGCGAAAAAAAAATCACATAAAATTATGGGATAGCATTTGAATTATAATGAATAATTACTACATTTGCCAGCCCTTAAACGAGGGTAGTATTTATACATATATATTAGTATGCCAACAATTTCACAATTAGTACGAAAAGGAAGGGCCACAATTACCAAGAAGAGTAAATCGGCTGCTT
>NZ_CAMYIP010000132.1 GCF_947258525.1 uncultured Eudoraea sp. | reverse complement strand
AGAACATCTTGTCCTACTTTTGCAATTTTACCTATTGGAAAAAAATGAGTCGGGTGATTTTTCTTTATCTTATAGTAGCCAACATCCCATTTTAATACGGTTTTATTTATAAGTTTATTATTTACCTTATTTATATTTAAAATGGTCACTTCATCATTCTCTTGCCAATGAGAATTAATGCGTGTGCATAGGTATTTTGAGGTGGAGTTGCCATAAATATCAATATTGCGAGCAAATGCAATTTTACTTTGATCTGCTGCGTGCTTAGCTGTTACTAAAAAATTGCTATTTATCATGAATGCAGTAGCAGGTTTTAAATCTATTGTTTTAAACTGTTTACCGTTATAAGGACCAATTTGCTTTTGCGGAAGAATGCTATATACGCATTGTAAATACTTGGATATTGTTGATGGCGTGTTTTCGGTAAATGTTTTTATTTCCCATCCAAAAACGCTTCCAATAAAAAGAAAATAAGCCAGAATAGTAAATAAAATTAATCTCATTTTTTTCTAACCAGAGATTAGTCAGCTCTGTTTATCATCTTCTTAAGCTCTTGTTTATTTTTCATCTCAATCTGCCTCTTCCATGATATACGATACACAACCGCTGGATGCATAGACAGTTATAACTTTACCAGTTGTAATACCGGTGCGACCCTGATTAGGAATGAAAGAGATTTGATACTGACCTTTATTGGTTAAATAGCAATTGTGATATGTTACCGCTGAACCAGTACAGCTATCTGTTACTGTGATGTTCCAACGTACATCATAAGCACTCTGCCAACCATTGCCTGCAAGGGCAACGCTGGCAGCTAACATAATACTCAATACAATTGATGTAATTCTCATAATTTTCTCCTTTCTTGATTAGACTGGCTTTGCCTCGGGTTTTACCCAAACACTAATTGAGAAATCATCAGGTATTTCCAGACTATCATCATCTTCGGCTATGATGTAGTCATCTAACCCATCAAAATCATAAGCATTGTTCACTTTTCCAAATCGATCTTCCGTCAAGAATGCTCCTAAAACGGTGCCATGATTCTCATTGCCACTTTCATCGTTGGCATTGCCATTGAATGGCCAGTAACCAATAAGACATGTATTCAAATCAAGCCAACGCTTTTGGCAAGACTATGAGGCATACACCTAAAACAATAAAAAGTGTGATAATCTTTTTCACCTCACTTCCCTCCTTCCTTTTTAAGGTTTTAGATTTAAAGAGTTGACAGAGCTTAAAAAGCCTCTAAGGGGCTTGCAGACCCTCAGAGGCTTTCACATCGGCATTTTTTGGTAATCCTTTGTCATGGTTTTCTCCACGAAGATTAATAATTTATTCTTCTGCCTTACTAAATGCAAAAATCATTCAATATCAAGCACTTATATTTTAACTGAGTAATCTCAATAGGTTGCCCCTTCAATAGGAATTATTATCATCGGCTTTTATGAATTAAATTACATAAAACTGTGAGATCTATTTCACACTTATTAAAACTTTATTGCCGTAATATAATCGGATTAAGGTCATCTGGCAGGGTGAATACCAGGTGGAAATAACTGCAGCCAAGCAGTTCTGCTTTACGGTCATTGAGCACTTTTTCCTTTTGTGTGAGGGGAAAATCGTTGCACGGTCATGTAGTTTAGAAATTGGGTTTTCAGATCACTGGACATAATAGTACCTCCTTGGCAAAAAGTTAATTAAACGGGACACTTTACCTGGAGGTACTATAAACCAATATCGCTTGGATCGGGAAGCTATAATATATCGGTGGGTGAACATTTTCCGCGAAGCGGTTTAGTTCTTGCCATTATGTGAAAATTCGTAAATATTCATATATGTTATGGCTATCCTACTCCTGCGAAAAGTTGTGATATCATCAGAATCGGAACCAAAATTAAAAGCTTAGATTGTAGATTGCTTGCCGGACACCCTCAGGAAAAACGGTTGGTGGGCAAAAAAAAGGCGCAAACTATCCTAATGTTTACGCCTTACAGTGCACTGCAAAACCTATTCAAGAACATAGACATCCGGGTAATCCATAAGTTTCAGAGTCGCGGCAATGACACCTGCGACGACCGGGACATCGTGGATGACAACCAGGCTGTTGCTCTTATTCAATTCCTCCATCATGGGTTTTGAAAACATGTTATTGTAGTCAACGTGGCGGGCCGCTTTAATATGGCTTTTCTTAAATTCTGCCTCATCCCGAAAATCGACAAATGTACAATTTTTTAGCTTTCTTGCATTCTCTTCATTAATAATTT
>NZ_CAMYIP010000131.1 GCF_947258525.1 uncultured Eudoraea sp. | reverse complement strand
TGTAAGCGTGGCCCCGGGAGCAATGGCATTAACAGTAATCTGATATGGCGCAAGTGCCAGCACCAGGCTTTTAGCCATCATTTGAAGTGCAGCCTTGGTCATGGAATATGCGGTTAAATCGGGATATCCTCTGATCCCTGTAATGGAAGACATTAGGACTACACGACCTCCGCGACCTTGTGTTTTCATAATTTCTCCGGTTTTTTGAACCAGAAAAAAAGCTCCTTTTAAGTTAAGCCCAATTACTTTATCGAATTCCTCGGGTTTAAATTTGAAAAAATCACCAAACAATGTAATCCCGGCATTGGGAATAACAAAATCTATTCTATTGTACTGCTTTAAGGTAAAAAGCACAAGCTCGTCTATTACCTCAATGTCCCCGGCATCCCCTACAAACACAGAACATTTATCGGGAAATTTTTCTTCAAGACTTATCAATGCATTTTCCACCACCTCTTTATCAACATCATTTATAACAACACATGCGCCATTTTGCAGCAATAATTCGGCTATGGCATATCCTATACCCATACCGGCCCCTGTAATAATCGCTACTTTATCCTCTATTCCATTGTAGATCATAGATTGCCTTTAAAACTATTTACCTTAAAACCCCCAACATCTGTTGTGTAACAAAAGAGACCCCCGCTGAGCGGATATGAATTCAGATCTTTTTCCGACATACCGCTTCGGGCTGTTGTGATATATAAAGTTTTTAAGTCTTTTCCCCCAAAACAGCATGATGTGACATGCGGTGCGTCAACTTCAATTTTCTCTAAAACCTTACCCGATTCCGGATTCCATCGTCTTACACATCCGCCTCCCCAATGCGCAATCCAGAGCATCCCTTCCCGATCTATTGTCATACCATCTGCTCCGCCATAGGCTACAGGGATTTTGAAAATGGTTTTTCTATTTGAAATTTCAGCCTTAACAACATCAAAATCAAATTGCCAAACCTCATAAACCGCCGTATCAATGTAGTAAAATTTGGTCTTATCCGGAGACCAGGCCATCCCATTTGAAATGCTTGTGTTTTTAATTTGAAGCGTATCCTTTAACTCATGGTCTACCTTAAAAAGGTTACCATATCCGGGCTTTAGATTTTTATGCATAGTGCCTATCCAAAGGTTCCCATTAGGATCACATTTACCATCATTAAACCTCAGCTTTTTATCAGAATTTTCAAGAATTCCAAGCGGCCTGAGCTCCCGGGTATTATAATTAAAACTGGCAATGCCGGTTTCCAATGCCAAAATTAAAGTTTCTTTTCCCGAGGGAATCACAGCCCCAATCATCTCCTCTAAGTGCCAAGCGGAATTCTCCTTGGTTTTATCATAGTGACAATGAAGTACCCCGGCTTCTATATCTACCCAAAATAATTGATCGGACTTGTAATCCCAAAAAGGACCTTCTCCAAGAGTTGCTTTTGCATCATAAATGAGACTGGCTTTCTGCACCTGCTAACTAAATTTAAATCATTTTTTGTTTTTGAATTCCAAGACCTTCAATGCTTAATTCAACTACATCTCCTTTTGCAAGGTAAGAAGGCGGATCCAAGCCTATGCCAACCCCGGCCGGGGTGCCGGTAGAAATTAAATCACCCGCTTCAAGGAGCATAAATTGCGACAGGTAATACACAATAAAGGCAGGTGTGAAGATCATAAAAGAAGTACTGCCATTTTGCCTTAATTCCCCGTTTACGGATAAGGTCATTTTTAAATTGTTGAGATCGCCTAATTCATCCGGGGTTGCGAGGTAAGGGCCAACCGGACTAAATCCGGGGCACGATTTGCCTTTTATCCACTGCCCCCCTTTTTCCAATTGAAAAGTCCTTTCAGACAGGTCATTTATAACACAATATCCCGCTATGGCTTCAGCGGCTTCTGCCTCATTTTTAAGGTAGAGCACATCTTTATTCAGAACCACCCCAAGCTCTACTTCATAGTCTGTTTTGGTAGAATTTTTAGGAATAGACACGTCATCATAAGGCCCACTTAAGGTATTGGTGGCTTTACCAAAAATTATGGGCTCTTCAGGTATTGCCATATTAGATTCTGCAGCGTGTTCTGAATAGTTAAGACCAATACACATAATCATTCCCGGCCTGCTTATACACGGCGCATGCCTTACAGAACCAGGTACTTCATTTAATTGAGCAGCATTGTCTTCGAGGTACTTCTCAAGTTTTGTTAATCCGCTGTTTTGAAAAAATTCCCGGTCCCAATCCTTAAATTCTTTTGAGCAGTCCAGTCTTTTACCCTGATATAGAACACCGGGTTTTTCATTCTCTTTTTCGCCAAAGCGTATTAGTTTCATAGTTGGTTGAATTTAAATGTCGGTCAAACTTTGATTGAATGGCAATGCCACAAGACGAGATCAGAACCTAATATGGGTACCAGTAATTAGCAGCCCTATTTACGCCTTTATAAATATAGTAAATAAGATAAGTACAGACCCATTAAAATGACCTTGAAAAAAAGCACTAAACAACGGCTAAGAATGTATGTCTTAAAACAGGACATGAAAGTCCAGTATCCTTATTTTAAGATAGACAGGTATCTTGCATTATCTTCCATTAAACCTGTTGCAGTTAATATAGCTTCATCATTCTTTAAATAATACTGATAAAGCCCTTCACGGTAGAAATAGCGCTTAATAATTTCATCCTGCAGATTAATCTGAATTTCCTTTTGATAGGTGTCAAGGGCATTGAGTTTGCGGGAATTAATTTCTGCC
The DNA here is from genome assembly GCF_947258525.1 of uncultured Eudoraea sp. Taxonomy (GTDB): domain Bacteria; phylum Bacteroidota; class Bacteroidia; order Flavobacteriales; family Flavobacteriaceae; genus Eudoraea. The sequence goes on along the minus strand of NZ_CAMYIP010000131.1, from coordinate 6,032 downwards.
AGTAAGCTTTTGTAACTATCCTGAATATCTGCGCCATAAATAGCCTTGTCGTCACCGGTAATTGCTTCCTTCAGAGCCTTTTCTGTATTCGTTTCAAAATTAAAATCGCTCTGAGACACATATTTTTTAAAATCTTCAAAATCTGATGCGCTAAAACTAAAGTCATCAATACTGGAAGGGCTATTTTGGTAGTAATAGTTGGTAGCAAAATCAAAAACAAAATTATTGCCTATTAGCGCCTTGGTAAGGGCGTTAGTTTTCAGCGCTGCTATTTCAATATCGGGCATTACCCCGCCACCATCTTCAACTTTCCTGCCATTTCTTGTCTTAAATTCATTAAACTTTGTGGTTCTAACCGCATTGCCCTCTTCATCTCTGTTCCAATAATCCAAAGACTGAATACAACGTCCTGAAGGGGTATAATATCTCGAGATCGTGACCTTTAATTGCGTTCCGTAAGTAAGCTTCAGAGGCCTTTGGACCAACCCCTTGCCAAAACTTCTTGCCCCAACGATTACTGCGCGATCCAAATCCTGCAGACTTCCTGAAACAATTTCACTGGCCGAGGCACTTCCTCCATTTACCAGGACAACCAATGGGATGTCTTCATCCTCGGGCTGATTTTTTGTTTTGTACTCGCGATTGAACTTTTTTACTTTAGATTTAGTAGTAACGATCAATTCACCTTTAGGCACAAAAAGATTTGTAACATTTATTGATTCAGATAGGAGCCCCCCGGGATTTCCCCTTAGGTCTAATATAATTTTTTGCGCACCTTTTCCTTTCAAATCGCGAAGTGCTGCCTTGGTTTGGGAAGATGCCTTTGCATTAAACTTGGAAAGCACTATATAACCCGTATTTTCATTTACCATGCTGTAAAATGGAACGGCATCAACCTCTATAGCCTCCCTTTCAATTACAGTAGTATTTGTTTTTCCTTGTCTTTTATAGGTTACCTCAACTTTTGTATTGTTGGCTCCTTTTAACAATTCGCTGGCATCGTCTTTAAAATCAGCAATAGAGATGTCTCCTATTTTAATAATTTCATCGCCTGCTTTTAAGCCTGCCTTGTCTGCCGGATATCCTTTATAGGGCTCTATAATCACAAGCTTGTTATCATAAGAACGAACCACAGAACCGATGCCTGAATACTCTCCGGCATTGTTAATCTTATAAGTTTCAACATCCTGCTCATTCAGAAATTTTGTATACGGATCAAGATCATCCAACATGTTTTTAATGGCCGTATCCATAAGCTCTGCAGGATTGGTCTCATCTACATAATTCATGTTTAGTTCCTTAAACAGGGTAGTAAAAATTTCTATCTGCTTGGCAATCTCAAAAAAATCGCTTTTAAAACTACTTCCAACGACAAACATCACAACCGCCAATGCAGGGAGCAGTACTTTTTTACTTAATAGAGTCTTCATTAGATACTTTAATTAAAAATTTTTTTAGAATTACCTTCATATGCTTTTCTACATCTTCGTATTCAGGCATTTCATTTCCAAGGTATAAAAATAGAAACGCAAAGCTTCCCTCAATGTTGTTAAAAATTTTTTCTTTGTTCAACCTGTAGCTTTCCCTTAAGAGACGCTTTATGCGATTTCGCTTAACCGCACTTTTAAAAATTCTTTTGGGCGCGGTAACACCACATTGGATTTTTACTTCTGAAAGCTCATCAATAGGCAAATATATGAGCTTTAACGGATAGCTGGTAATAGACTTTCCATCTTCAAAAACCCTGCGAATAAGGATCTCACTTTTTAATTTTTCTTTCTTTGGAAATTTTGAGGACATAATGCGGCTAAAATAAACAATAAAAACCATGCCTTTGTGGTATGACAAATATCATATTTATACCTGTGTTAGGATTTTATCTTGCATTCGATTATATTTCGAGGTTATATACCTAAATGCTACTGATTATGGGGGAACTTAATGTAAAGAAGTTAACAAAGAATGAGGATAAAGTTGGATATATAGACCAATTGCTTACTGATATTGAAGCACTGGAATATATGCTCGAAACCGGAATGTTTAAAAAGAGGCCTGTACGCATTGGGGCAGAACAGGAATTCTGTCTGGTTGAAGAAAACTGGGAGCCTACAAATAAAGCAGATAAAATCCTTGAAGACATCAATGATCCTCATTTCACTTCTGAGCTAACGCTTTATAACCTGGAGATCAACCTGGACCCTCTTATTTTAAATGACCGGTGTTTTTCTGTGTTGCACAAACAGCTAAATGAATTGCTTGAAAAAGCCAAATCATGTGCGGCAAAACACAACACCAAGATTATCCTAACAGGAATATTACCTACAGTAGACACCAAATTTTTAGAAGAATCTTATATGACTCCTTTAAAACGATATCATGTTTTAAATGAAGCGATTAAAGATATCAGGAAAGAAGATATAGAGCTGCATATAAAAGGGGTAGATGAGGTAAACCTGCATCATAACACTATATTATATGAGGGGTGCAATACAAGTTTCCAATCACATCTTCAGATAGACGCAGAAAATTTTGCGGACACCTATAACTGGGCACAAGCCATAGCAGGACCAATACTTTCCATAGCAACTAATTCACCATTATTGTTAGGTCAGGAATTATGGGAAGAGACGCGAATAGCGCTATTTACCCAAAGCGTTGACACCAGGGCAAGCACCTTTATTCTCAATGAAAAGGAATCGAGAGTGGGTTTTGGAAATGATTGGGTTTCAGGCTCTGTAGCTGATTTTTATAAGGATGCTGTAATCAGATTCAGAAGTCTATTGACAACCGATTTTAAAACTGATAGCATGACAATGCTTAAAAGCGGGAAAACACCAAAATTGCGGGCATTAGCACTTCATAATGGCACTATTTACAAATGGAACAGGCTCTGTTATGGCGTAACGGACAATGTGCCCCATGTGAGAATTGAGAACAGATATATGCCATCCGGACCTACCACAGATGATGAAATTGCGAACATGATGTTGTGGGTAGGAGTGATGATGGGGAGGCCTAAAGCTTTTGAAGACATTCATAAAAAAATGAGTTTTAAAGACGCAAAAAGCAATTTCTTTAACGCCGCGAGATACGGTACCGCAGCACAGTTTTATTGGGACGGAAAACTACTTACCAGTCGCGAACTATTACTCGATCATTTTTTACCTATGGCCTTCAGAGGACTTTATAGTATGGGGGTTGCACCAAGAGATGCAGAACGCTATTTATCCATTATAGAAAACAGGGTTCGTTCAAATAATGGATCCAGGTGGATGGTTAAATCATTCCGAAAACTAAAAGAAAAGTATAAAATACCGGATGCGCTGAAGATATTGATGGCTACCATGTACGAACGACAGGAAAAACGTTATACCGTAGATATTTGGCAATTACCAAGGGGAGATGAATATTCTATTCCGAAAGAAGGACTTAAGGTTAAAGACCGGATGAACAGAAAAACATTGAGTGCACAGGAAAATGACAGTGCGGAGTTGGTATTAAAAATGATGCTTTGGAAAAATATTCACCACGCCCCCATACTGGATCATAACCTTGACTTAAGCGGATTGTTAACCTGGACAGATGTAAAAAATTACGTGGAGAACCCTGTTAAGTTAAAAAGAAATATTGGCACATTAATGACCAGGAATTTGATTACTGCAACCCCTGAAATGCCATTAAACGAAGCCAAAGAACTTATGAGTTCTAATAACATTAATTGTCTGCCGGTAGTAGAGGGGAAAAAACTAATTGGAATAATTACGACCAATGATTTTTGATTCATGAATAAATTCCAAACGAAGCCTATTGAAAAACTAAAGACCGAAAGAATAATAGGTCATATTTCTGGTAAGGAAACAGGCCCAACCATAGTTTTTTTTGGAGGAATACATGGTAACGAACCCTCAGGGGTTGAAGCGTTAGAGCAGGTGTTCAGACAATTGAAAGGCGGTGAGCTGCAAATAAAGGGATCCATCATTGGAATTAAAGGAAATATCCCGGCATTACTCAAAAAGAAGCGTTTTTTAGACAATGATCTAAATAGAATCTGGACACATTCCGGCATAGATAAAATTGAACAAAGAAACCACAAGGAACTCTCGGTCGAAGAGAATGAATTGATTTTCTTATACCAACTGATCTCGGACATATTTAAAACGGAACCGGCTCCTTACTACTTTATTGATTTTCATACCACCTCCAGTCCAACATTACCATTTATTACTATAAATGACGCCTTGATAAACAGGGAATTTGCACGCTTATTTCCCGTTCCGGTAATCCTTGGGATAGAAGAATATCTGGAAGGGCCGATGTTGAGCTATATCAATGAAAAAGGATACGTTGCTGTAGGGTTTGAATCCGGGCAGCACTTTACAGAGGAAGCCGTCACTAACTCAGTTTCCTTTATCTGGCTGGCCTTGATTTATGCGGGAATTATTAGCAAAGAAGAAGTGCCGGACTATAAGAAGCATCGCAATGTACTAAGCACAGCTGCAAAGGGCAACACCATTTTTTACGAGATAATTCACAGGCACAGAATCACTGAAGCTGATAATTTTAAGATGTTTCCGGGCTTCAGCAGCTTTGATAAATTACCGAAAGGCATAACCCTGGCCAATCATAACGGAGAAGAGATAACCGCTTATAAAGACACCATAGTGTTCATGCCCCTTTATCAGGTTCAGGGCGAAGAGGGTTTTTTCCTTATACGTCCTATACCCTCATGGATATTATCTTTTTCGGCATTTTTGCGCAGAATTAAATTTGATTATTTTCTGGCATCACTTCCGGGGATATCCTGGTCTAATTCATCAAAAGAAAAACTCATGGTAAATTTAAAGGTCGCCAGGTTTTTTAACAAACCCTTTTTCCACCTATTGGGCTACAGAAACAGAATGGTCGATGAAACACATCTGATATTGTATAACCGGGAGCGGGCTGCAAAAAATGAGATGTACAAAGACGCTTTCTGGTATAAAAAATAATTACTCAGAAGCCTGCCAAATATTGTTTTCAAGGTTTATATCAGCCATCAGCTGAGAAGGGTCAATTACCACTGCTTTAACGGAGCTAAGAGGCTTCTCAATAACAAATTCAAAGGTAGGATAAGCCCACGGCCAATCCTGCAAAGTTGTTCTCTCGATATTTGCATAGGGATTATCTTTTTTACCTCTCATAATGCGCAATGGCGTATAAAAAGTTTCTCTCGTTCCATCTTCATAAACCAGCAGGAGGTCAATAGGCATTGGCATTAGTCCTATTCTTTCAAGGACAATTTTGGTTTTATTGCCTTCTTCTGCCTGCACCTCTTTTATTCCGTAGTCAATGGTATTTGTAGTTCCTGTCCAATCAGTAAGATACCAGTCTAATTCTATTCCTGAAACCTTTTCTGCTGTTCTTTTAATATCATTTGGGATTGGATGTTTAAACTTAAAATCAGCATAGTAAGACCGCAGAGATTCCATCAACTTATCCTGCCCTATGATATAGCCCAATTGAGATAAAAATATAGAACCCTTGTTGTAGGCCGAAATGCCATATGCCGTATTGAGTTTATACCTGTCTGCATGGGTAGTTTGCGGCTGTTCCTTTCCGGATTGCGCTAAAGAAAAATAGCTGTTATACGTATTTTCAAACGGATTGTCTTTCTGCTGATTCATTATTTCGTTCATACATAAACTCGAAATGAATTGTGTAAAACCTTCATCCATCCAGGCGTGCTTTAATTCATTGGTAGCCAATACATGCTGAAACCAGGAGTGTGCCAATTCATGGACCGTAACGCCTACAAGACTTTCAAATTTTCGCTCCCCGGTAATTAGTGTGCTCATGGCATATTCCATTCCACCGTCTCCGCCTTGTATCACTGAATATTGCTCATAAGGGTAGGCACCAATATTTTCATTGAAAAAGCTCATGGCATCGGCGGTCTTGGGTTGCAATTTTTTCCAGTTTTCCAGAATATCAGGATTATTTTTATAAAAGAAATGCAGGGTAGGCCCGTTTTCCATTTTTAGTGAATCGTGAAT
>NZ_CAMYIP010000130.1 GCF_947258525.1 uncultured Eudoraea sp. | reverse complement strand
TCAGTAAAAAATGTAAACGGTCGTGTGTTGCCCTTCGAGACATTCAGGAATACCAGATCTGCATCTTTTTCCATTAGCCATTTAGCTACTGTATTAGTTAATTCCAATCCAATTCCTCTGTTTCTTGCTGAAAGTGCCACCTTAAAGTCCCCTATATAATTTACCGGGCAGATTTTCTGGTCTATATAAACGTCTTGGGTTGAAACACAAAGGGAACCAATTATTCTATCATTTTCTTCAGCAACGAAGACTGCTGTTTCTCCTCTTAATTCCAATAGTTTAAAAAAATCAGGATGTCTATCTATTCTTAAAGAAATGTCTCCATCCATACCCGCCTCTGAGGTTAACTCCAATAATCCTTTGTTGTCTTCAAAGTTTGCACGTCTGTAATTCACCATAGGCCAATATGTTGTTACATAGAAAGTTACAACATTATTCTCAGGGGTTTTTGTACAAAACTTGTAGACACAAAGCTACTATCAGGACTTAAAAGATATTGCTTCTAATAGTGGTCTGTCATCTTCGGAGCTTATTCTGAATTGGAAAATCAGACCCATAATTGTATCTTGGAGTAAACAACTTAGGTTATGAAACTATTACAGCTTTTCATTGTATTCGTAATTTATTCTTTCTGTTTTCCAAATAACACTTATGCACAACAAGACAGTACAGCCTTATGGCACGTAGTGACCCTTGATGGCAATGAATACAATGGAACACTGATCTCAAGGGATGCTGACGAAATAGTACTAAACTCTACCAATCTAGGTGAAATCACCATACCAGTAGCTACTATAAAAAAGCTTACAAGGCTGGAAGACAGGAATATTGTTCAGGGCGAAGTTTGGACGGACAACCCACAGGCTACCCGTTATTTTTGGGCACCGAGTAGTTACGGATTAAAAAAAGGAGAATCCTATTACCAAAACGTGTGGATCTTTTTTAATCAATTTGCTTTTGGGGTTACAGAAAATTTTTCAATCGGCTTAGGAATAGTACCAATTTTTCTCTTTGGTGGTTATGCAACCCCAGTTTGGGTGACTCCCAAGTTTTCTATTCCTATAGAAGAAAACAAATTCAACCTCGGTGTTGGAGGACTATTTGGCTCTGTACTGGGTAATGGTGGAGGCTATGGAATTGTATATGGTACCACAACCTTTGGAAGTAGAGACAAAAACGTAAATATAGGTGTCGGTTATGGATTTATCGATGATGAGTGGGCTGATGTTCCTACCCTGTCATTAAGTGCCGTTATTAGAACCGGCAAGCGCGGATATTTTCTTACAGAGAATTACATTATAGATGCGGGAGACTCCGTCTTGGGTATACTGAGCTTTGGTGGGCGAACCGTACTGAATGGTGGAGTTTCAATTGACTATGGTGGCTTTATCCCTTTAGAAGAAGATATAGACGGCTTTATCTTAGTGCCCTGGCTGGGAATTGTGGTTCCACTTGGTAAAAAAGGAAAAATATCAGAAGAATAAATTATTTCTCTATCCTAGAGAGCCGAGTTTGAGCGTTACTCTTTCAAGGACCAGCACATATACTTCATCTCTTGAAATTCTTCTATACCATATTTAGAACCTTCTCTTCCTATACCACTTTCCTTTACTCCCCCAAAAGGTGCTACTGTACTCGAAATTATACCGGTATTGATGCCAACCATTCCATACTCAAGGGCTTCAGAAACACGCCAAATTTGTTTATAATCCTGGCTGAAAAAATACGACGCTAAACCATATGGTGTATTGTTGGCCATTTCAATTACCTCTTCCTCATTTTTAAACTTATAAATAGCACTTATGGGTGCAAAGATTTCTTCGTCGTGTATTTGTAAATCAATACTCAACTCTGTAATAATAGTAGGCTCATACGCTGTTTCTCCAATATAGTTACCCCCATGAAAGACCTGCCCTCCTCTTTTTATAGCGTCACTAACTAATCTGTCAACCTTCTGTTTTGATTTCTCATTTATTAGAGGGCCAATACTAACCCCTTCGTTCATACCGCTACCAACTGTCAGCTTCTTCACCTCTTTAGTGTATTTTTCAAGGAATTCTTCATAGACATCTTCGTGTATATAAAACCTGTTGGCACAAATACAGGTTTGACCTGCATTTCGATATTTTGCTGTCATGGCAGCACTTACTGCCTCATCAATATTTGCATTTTTAAAGACAATAAATGGGGCATTTCCCCCCAACTCGAGGGACACTTTCTTAACTGTATCTGCACATTGTTTCATTAAGAGTTTTCCCACTTTGGTAGAGCCGGTAAATGAAATTTT
>NZ_CAMYIP010000129.1 GCF_947258525.1 uncultured Eudoraea sp. | reverse complement strand
CTTCAGTTGAGTAGGTGCGTTAGATACATGAATGGATTTTATGCCGATCTCGCGGCTTCCCATCCTATCAAAGCCTTTTTTCGCGCAGATCCCCAACGATATTGATGGATTTTTCCAGATTTAGCAATCACCCTATGGCAAGGAATTAGATAGGCAACGGGATTGATGGCAATGGCGTTCGCAACAGCCCGAAATGCTTTAGGGTGTCCTATATGAGAGGCAATATCTTGGTAGCTTACTACCCACCCTTCGGGGATGCTCAATAAAGCTTTCCATACATTTATTTGAAAGTTTGTACCTTTAAGGTGTAAATTAAACGGACCTGGTTTTGTATTTCGATCATATCTGAATATATCGTTTGCAATTAAATTGATCGGCTTGTGGTTTTCAGTGAATACGGCTCCAGGCCAAGTTTCAAAAAGCTGGTTCAACGCTTCGGATCGTTTATCCCCTTTTACAAATCCAAGATGACAAATGCCTCGTTCTGTGATGGCAAGCAAACAGTCGCCGAACGGAGAGTCGCAGAAACCATAAAATATTTCCAATCCTGCCCCCTGTTTTTTAAATTCTCCAGGTGTCATTGCCTCGAAAGTGACAAATAAATCATGGAGACGACTGGGACCTGAAAGGCCCGCATCTAAGGCGGTATCGAGGAGGCTCCTTGAATCGGCCAGTTTCTGCTTTGTATAATCGAGCGTCATAAATTGTTGAAATTGGATCGGACTTATTCCTGCCCACCGCTTAAACATACGATCAAAATGATATTTGCTAAGATGAACACTTTCTGCAATTTTCTCCAATGTCGGTTGGGATTTAAAATTGGCCTCTAAATACTGAATGGCCTTTTCGATTCTTTTGTAATCATCTGATTGCTGGGAATAATCGTATGGATGCATTCCAACTTCCTTTCTTTTATGTCCGTGCCTAATAATAATGGACTATGGTCAGGATGACCACCCGAATCTTGCTAAAAAATTCAGCAATATTCGGGTCGCAAAAACAGTCCATAAGTGATTATTATCGAAACAACATTGCCAAGACAAATTCGATAATATAAATTCAGAAAAATTGTTAAGGAGAAAAGATGAAAACCCGGCTTATAGCGCAAAAGGCACAGATGAATAATAATTCTTTACCGCAGGGTGAAATCGTCAACCGGGTCATGGGTATAAAAGAATGGGGACTAATTATCATGTTGTCTATTTTATGGGGAGGTTCTTTTTTCTTTGTAGGAATGGCGGTAAAAGAAATGCCGCCATTAACTATTGTATTATGCCGGGTAGCCCTCGCATCCATTATCCTCTTGGCAATTGTTTATTTAAAAGGGGATAAAATGCCATCATCTCCAGGTTTATGGGGGGCATTCATAATCATGGGTGCATTGAATAATTTAATCCCGTTTAGTTTAATTGTCTGGGGACAAACACACATAGAAAGTGGCCTCGCAAGCATTTTAAATGCTACGACGCCCATTTTTAGTGTCGTCCTTACCCATTTTTTAACCAGAGAAGAACGACTCACAGCGAATCGAATTACAGGTGTAACCATTGGCTGGATTGGCGTAGCCATGTTGATAGGAATTGAGTCATTACGAGGATTCGGCATTGAAGTTTTCGGACAGCTTGCCGTCGTGGGAGCAACATTTTCATATGCCTGTGCTGCAATATATGGCCATCGATTTAAAGGTATTAATCCACTTATTGTGGCTACAGGGATGTTATGCGGTTCCACTATCATGATGACGCCTTTGGCGTTAGTCATCGAGCAACCATGGAATTTTTCACCAGGCACAACGACTTTAATGGCCCTTTTTGGACTTGCGGCTGTTAGCACTTCTTTAGCTTATATTATTTATTTCCAGGTTTTGGCGACTGCAGGTCCTACAAATCTTTTATTGGTCACCTTTTTAATTCCTGTTAGTGCTATATTGCTTGGAGTTGTAGTGTTAGCAGAGCGGCTTGCCTGGAATGCGTTTGCTGGGATGGGGTTGATATTTATTGGCCTAATTGCAATAGACGGTCGCTTGCTAATAATGTTCAAACGGAAAGAAGATGTTTGATATTATGAGGTTTGATATTTTTTTGATATTTTAAAAGGCAATTTTTAGGGTGCATAACCATGGACTATTGCCAATAGTCCTCGGTCAAGGTTGATATCATACGATCCCTACATGTTGTGGTGTGTGTTATTGGACACAATCATTGATTACGCTAATAAGTCCTGAGTCATGCAGTTGTGAGTTCATCGAGATACATGGAAAATCATCAAAATGCATATACGTAGATGTAACCCCAACTCTGACAAAACTACAGAT
>NZ_CAMYIP010000128.1:5979-14889 GCF_947258525.1 uncultured Eudoraea sp. | reverse complement strand
CGGCAATTGCAGCTGGAGCAAGAATAGTATTAGATATAAAAGACGAGGACTATGGTGGTCGTGGATACAGTTGTCAAGATCCAGAAGGGTACATATGGAATTTTGGTTCATACAATCCATGGGCGTAATGAAAAATAAAACACCTACACACAACAAAGACTATTAGATCATTGATGCCCGCCTAAGGCGGGACAGCAACGCTTCATATACTAACCGTTAGCACTACTCACTTCAAAATCAATTAAAATGAAAGTTACGGTCGAAAAAAATGAAAAAGTCGCAAATATGATATTTGCATCCATCTATCCTCTTTACCTGAATAGATTGGAAAAGAATGGCAGAACCAAAGAAGAACTGAACCAGGTAATAGAATGGTTCACGGGCTTTGATGAAGATCAATTACAAGCGCTTATTGATGAGAAAGTTACTTTCAGAACATTTTTTGAAAAAGCAGAAATTCATCCCAATGCACACATGATCAATGGAGTCGTTTGTGGTTATCGAATTGAAGAAATAGCGGATGAATTTGAATTGTATAGACAATGCAGACGTATGGAAAAGCTTATTGATGAATTGGCAAGAGGTCGCAAAATGGAGAAAATTTTACGAGAAGAAAAGAAATAAAGCTGGTGCCACAACACCTAAAACTAAGCTTCGCTTGGTAATGGTAATCCTGCCTTGGCGGGACAGTCCGAGGCCGTTGTGCTTATCTATTGTTGGTTTGCCCCAAAATAAAATTATGCATATAACTCCTTAACAATATTAAAGAGGGCTCCTCTCCAAGACTTTTGTTCGCTTTTTCAATTTTATCAGAATCTATCCTGTCCGCCCTTGATTCGAAGATGGCCTTGTTGTACTCCTTCGAGAAATCCGGATGACCTTGAATACCCAGGAAAGTGCTTCCCACCGTATACATTCCAATGGCGCATTCGGCTGACTTAGAAAGAACAAGTGATCCTTTTGGAAGGGCAGTAATTTGATCCTGGCAAAGCATTAAGATCTTATATCCATCTGCTCCAGGTTTCATCCAAGATAATTTATGGTTGAATTTAAAATCATGAACCCCTATAAGATATCCACTTTGATGCCTTTCTACTTTGCCTCCTAAGCTCTCTGCGATCAATTGATGTCCAAAACAGATCCCTATAAATATCTTTCGCAGATCATAAATTTCTTTGACCATTTTTTTCAACTTCTCGATCCAGGGTATGTCATCATATACCGAATATCTGGAACCCGTGCTTATAAAAATGTCGTATTCTTCAAGCTCTGGAAATTCATTGTCTATAACAAAATAGGCTTCCAAAGCGATGGCAGGAAAGAGATCGGCATACATTTCAATATACGTCCCGTGGATCTTGCTCAGTTCCTCCGGGACATGATCACATATCAATAATGCAGCTTTCATTTCAATTTCAAATGAAAAGATTTTGGGCGAGTCACTTGATTATAGCCCAGAGTGGATAGTGTGCAACCTTTTCCCGAATCTTTAACCCCTGTCCATGCGAGTTCAGGATCTAAGTAGTCACATCGATTCATAAACCAGGTTCCTGTTTCTACATGATCCCCTATCCGGAGGGCTCTTTCCAAGTCATTGGTCCAAATTGAGGCGGTGAGTCCATATCGACTATCATTCATCAGTTTGACAGCTTGTTCATCACTTTTAACTGGCATGATCCCTACTACCGGACCAAATGTCTCTTCTTTCATAATGTCCATCATATGATCAACATTTATTAGTACCTGCGGAGCCAAATATGGTAAAGGCATTATAGGGAAATCATCACGATCTATCAATTCTACAGCTCCATTTGCAACCGCACTTTCTATTTGATCAATTACCGACTGGGCATTTTTTATTCGGACCATTGGTCCAAGTGTTGTGGCATTGTTCATTGGATCATCCAGAATATAATTCTTAGTCAATTTTACAAATCCATCAACAAACTCATCGAACACATCTTCTTGCACATAGATCCGCTCTATACCGCAACAAGACTGGCCAGAATTGAAAAAACTTCCGTCCACCAGGTTTTTGATACTATTGCCCAGATCCGAATCACTGCATACATATGCCGGATCCTTTCCACCAAGCTCCAGACCTGATGATATGAATCTTGTGCCTATTGCTTTCTGTATGGCTTTCCCCCCTTCCGTTGAACCGGTGAAAGCTGTATAGGCTATTCTCTTATCCTTTATGATCTCAGATACCTGATCATGGTCAAGATGTAAGATCTCGAAGACACCATCAGGCAGTCCCGCAGCTTGAAATGCCTCTAAATATCTTTCCGCACACAAGGCTGTTTGAGTTGCATGCTTAAGGATCACCGTATTTCCCGCCATCAATGCAGGAATGATCGTATTTACCGAGGTCAAGTAAGGATAGTTCCAGGGTGCAAGTACCAAGATCGTTCCTAACGGTTCTCTTTTAATAAACCTCTCAAATCCATTTAATTCAGAAACCTTTTGGTCAGCTAGTGTATCTGCGGCAATTTTGATCATGTATTCCGCCCTTTCCCTCAAACCCCCTTTGATCTCAAAAGGAGAATATTGGATCGGACGCCCCATTTGCATAGTAATTTCTTCCGAAAATAATTCGATGTTATTCTGAAAGTGCTGAATCATTTTCAGGCAAATTTCAGCTCTTTGCGCTAGCGAAGTACGTCTCCACTCTTTAAAAGCCGCGGTCGCTTTAGCCAGTGCTTTTTCAATTGCATTGCCGTCGGAATAGTCCCGATGCGCTAAAATTTCGTTTGTTGACGGACTAATTATATCAAAAGAGCTCATCATTCAGGTGTTACGTACGCAGCTGTGATCCCACCGTCAACTACAAAATCAGATCCCGTTATATAAGAAGAATCTTCTGAGGCTAAGAAAAGAGCTGCCTTTGCCATTTCCTCCGCTTCACCAAACCTTCCCATTGGAATGTGTACCAATCTGCGTTGTTTCTTCTCTTCAGTATCCAAAAATTTCATCAATAATTCCGTGCGCAGGGGACCCGGGCAGAGGGCATTTACACGAATTCCTTCGCGAGCATGAATAACGGCTAGTTCCCGGCTAAGTGCCAATACAGCTCCTTTACTGGCCGTATAGGCTATTTGAGGAGTTGCAGCACCTAAAAGCGATACAAATGAAGCCGTATTTATGATGCTCCCACCCCCGGCTCTCTTCAATGCAGGTATTCCATACTTGCATCCCAGAAATACTCCTTTGGCATTTATATTCATCGTCAGATCCCAGGTATCTTCATTAGTGACTTCGGCATTGTCATCTCGCGAGTCCATGATGCCTGCATTGTTAAAAAGGATATCGAGTTGCCCATATGTAGATTCTGCAAACTCGATCATCTTTCTGCAATCTTCTGATCTTGAAACATCCGAGTGGACATATGCAGCTGAGTATCCCATTTCTAATATTTCCTCAACGGTCTCCTTTCCTCCATCATCATTCACATCAGCGATGACTATTTTTGCTCCTTCCTTCGCAAATAATATTGCAGATGCCTTTCCTATTCCACTGCTTCCACCCGTGATCAATGCGACTTTATCTTTCAATTTCATTAAAAAATTTTTTAGATCCTTTCAAAATATCTCTTTCTTTCCCAATCCGACACCTGGGATTCGTATGCCTTTATCTCTTGCTTATAAAAATGAGTATAGTGATCAATGACCTCCTTACCGAATGCGTCTCTGGCAAATTTACTAGAAGAAAAAATGTCGCAGGCTTCTTTCAATGTTCTGGGTACATGGGGAAGGTGTTCTGCCGCATACACATCTCCTACAAAACATTCAGGTGGTGACAGCTTTTCTTCTATTCCTCTTAATCCACTTGCAAGAGAAGCAGCAATTGCCAGATAAGGATTGCAATCTGCTCCGGGAATCCTACATTCGATCCGAAAGCTCTTTCCAGAACCAACAACCCGAAAACCTGCTGTTCTATTGTCTCTACTCCACGCAAGCCTAGTGGGTGCCCATGAACCATCAACAAATCTTTTGTAAGAGTTGATCGTTGGAGCATAAAATACCATAACATCCGGTGCATATTTGATCCACCCCGCCAAGAAGGAGCCGAATTCTTTTGATCCTTTTACCGGGCCGTATTCCTCAGTACCGTTAAATATATTATCCTCGCCTTTGAATAAGCTTATATGAGTATGACAGCTTGAACCTGCACCACCTTCCTGAAGTTTGGCCATAAAAGTGACAGAAATACCCATCTCATCTGCCAATTCTTTCAAACATTGTTTATAGATAATATGTCTGTCAGCCATCTCCTTTGGCTCGGCATATTGAACGTTCAATTCATGCTGTCCTAATCCCCATTCTCCTTTGGAATTTTCTACGGGAACTCCTGAATTCTTCAAGAACTTTCTGGCACTAGCAGTAAAGTCCTCCACCCTGGTTCCTTGAAGAATATGATAATCTTCTATATACCATCCTGCAGGTTTGAGCGAGCCATAATTACTCTCATGAAGAGATCTGTAGTCATTTTCAAGCAAGTAATACTCTAGCTCTGTGGCAGCGAATGCGCTAAAACCAGACTGCTTCAGTTTGGAGATCTGCTCATTTAGAATGCTCCTGGGGGCAACCTTCACTTGGCTGTGGTTCTTTTCGTTATGAATATCACAAAGAACTATCGCAGTTTTATCTAGCCAGGCCGCAATTCTTAGAGAACTCATATCAGGGATCAGATGAAAATCTCCATATCCCAGCTCCCAATTTGCAAAGGAATATCCCTGAACAGGTTCCATCTCCATATCAGTCGTTAGCAGATAATCACAGGCATGAGAACCAGAATCCACTACGGACTCAAGAAAAAAATCTCCATCATACCTCTTGCCCATCGATCTGCCATAATGATCCGTAAAGGCAACTATTATGGTTTCAATTTCTTCTGATCTTACCTTTTTTTTGAGCTCGTCTATGTTCAACTTTCCTTTTACTTTCAATGTGATCGGTCTTTATGGGTTAACTTAAACCAAATATAACTAACGAGAAGAATGCCAAAGTAAATCAAAGCAAGGATCGGGTTATAAATAGTAACTGCTATGAAGGCAATGGTAGCTATGATCAAAGCAATAATTGGGGTGATCGGATACAAGGGTACTCTAAATGGTCTTTCCATCTCAGGAAAATTACGTCTCAACCTGATGACAGATATCATTGAGAGAATATATAGACTGAGTGCACCAAAACAAGCGATGGTAATGATCTCTCCTGTTTTTCCGGTAAATAATGCAACAATACCAATTAGAGAATTTACGATAAGTGCATTGGCAGGTGTTTTAAAACGAGGGCTTATTTTCCCCAGAAATGCCGGAGCAAATCTCACTCTACCGAACTCATAAGTAGCTCTACCAGAGGCTAAAATAATACCGTGAAAAGAAGCAATAAGACCAAATAATCCGATGAAGCCAATGATCTTGAACATGATAGTATTTTCTCCCAAAAAATGGCTCAGGGCCAATGAAAGAGGAGAGTCAGAGGCTTCACCAGATCCTGCCTGATATACTACTGTTTCCCATCCATCAACACCTACTGAAAAGGTGAAAGTAAGGATACAAAGCGTTATTAAAGTCAATAATGCTGATCCGAATCCCACCAGGATATTCTTTTGGGGATTTATAGTTTCTTCAGCAACATTGGCTACTCCTTCTATTGCCAGAAAAAACCAGATGGCAAATGGAATTGCCGCAAAAGCTCCTTGCCATCCATTTGGAAGTGCATTTTTACTTAGATTCTCGACCTTAAATTCTGGTGCTGCTGTGAAGAAAAATAACACTAAGCCCAGCACGGCCAAAATAGTCACAAATAATTCAAATTTAGCGGCTGCCTCAATACCATAAATATTAATTGTTGTGAATATGACATATGCCACAATAGCAATTGACATGATGGACAATGATGGTATTAGAAAGTTAAGGTACGCTCCAATGGCAAATGCAATGGCCGGAGGTGCGAATATAAACTCGATATTCTGAGCCAATCCTGCAAAAAATCCAAGGTCTTTTCCACCAGCTTTATGGGCATAGTCAAAAGCTCCTCCCGCCCTTGGAATAGCACATGCCATTTCGGTATAGCTGAAAGTGAAGGCCAAATACATAATGATGATAAAAGTTGTGGCAACTGCCAGGCCCAATGTTCCGCCTTGTTCCAGGCCAAGATTCCATCCAAAGTACATTCCTGAAATAACATAGCCTACACCCAGACCCCACAGCATCAATGGGCCGAGTTTACGTTCAAGTTTTGGATTTGAGTTATGGTCCGACATAGGTTTTTACTTGAAACACTCTAAACTAATCAATTATCAATTTAAATTCTATTTTAAAAAGTCCAAAGTATCTTACATTGTAGATTATGACTGGTTAGTTTCCTCTCAGCTTGCCAAGAGAATTGCATTATCAGAAAGCAAATCAAAGTTGTTTTATTAGAGAGTATGACCAGGAATTTTATCAAGTCTTTGACGCGGGAATTCTTTTTTCCCTCGAGTAATTTTTGTTCTTAGTAATTACTAACATCAACAACGACTATAAAACCAAGCGAAGCTTGGTAAAATCCAAGTACCAAATTCCACTACGTATATTTTCTTAGGTAGGAATTAGAATTTGCCTGTCATTTGTAATTTGCTCACGCAGTGAGGCAGCTAAGGCTTGCACTAAATCCCTATCTTAGTTATTAGTAATTCGACATGGTTTGGCTGCTCGCAAAATGACACGCTACTGCCCAAATGATTTGATCCAACACGATGAGAAGTAATACTAAATCCGTTTTGTCCTTCTATTTGCAGATGATACTGGCTTGGATCATCGCCATCATGCTCTACATATTTTTACGAAGTTACGGAGTGGGTAGCGAGGGAATTGACAGTCCTATCAGAGAACTTGAACCCCGGCAGTTATTATTGATGATCATACTGATAGGTGCTTTTGCAGGAGTTGTCTACGGAAGCATTGAACTACTTTTTGATCGCCCTTTTTTTCAGCGGCGTTCCTACATTCGGATCATTATGGGTAAGTTGATCCTTTTCTTCATTGCGGTCAAGATCATGATGGCTATTGCCATACTGGTTACTCAGGTTTTTACGAATGCTGCTCTGGAGCCTGGTGAGATCGCCCAGATCCTGAGGAGTAAGATCTATTGGGTCGTTTTTGTGTATTTTCTAGTGGTAGCCGGGATCATCTCTTTCGTAAGAATGGTAAGCCAAAAGTTCGGACCAGGTATCCTGTGGAAAATGTTTATTGGCAAGTACCGGAATCCACGGGAAGAATTACGTGTATTTATGTTTCTAGACCTCAGATCTTCAACGACCATTGCGGAAAAACTTGGACATATTAAATTCAGCCGCCTGATCCAGGATTGCTTTGCCGATCTCACACCGGTTATTAAAAAGCATGCTGTGGAAATTTACCAGTATGTAGGGGATGAAGCGGTAATGAGTTGGCCCGTGGAAAGCGGACTTGAAGATAATCATTGTATTCACTGCTACTTTGATTATATGGAAGTATTAGCAAGCAAATCCGATCACTATGAAAAAACATACGGCTTACGTCCATTTTTCAAGGCAGGTGTCCACCTTGGAAAAGTGATCGTGGCTGAAGTAGGCCTTATCAAACGGGAAATTGCCTACCATGGGGATGTGCTTAATACAACAGCCCGCATTCAGGGTATGTGCAATGCGTATGAAGAGCAATTATTGGTTTCAGACCATCTTGTTCAAAGTCTGTATCCTGATGATCTTTTACAAAGTAAACGTATGGGAGAAGAGTTGCTCAAAGGAAAAAAAACAGCGGTTACTGTTCACGCGGTAAACAGAGCCTGAATGGAATTATTTATTTTTTAACGCTATTGGTGATTATTCTAATGAAAACTTTCTAACCAAAATTGAAACAAACAAAAAACTCTAACAATGAAGTACTTACTCCTAATTTCCGTCATGACATTCTGCTTTACAGCCAATGCACAAACCCCCGGCATAGCAGAGGAAAAAACAGCAGTTGAAAACGCTCTCCGTGATTATATTGAGGGCTGGTATAAAGGTGATACTGAACGCATGGACCGTTCTCTGCACAACGATCTTGTAAAACGAATCCCTCTTAAGGATAGCTCTGAGATCGATATAACGCTGCGAATGGTACCAAAGTCAAGAATGGTTGAATTGACCAGTAAAGGCGGTGGGGAAAATCCAGATGCGGAATATGAAATCTATGTTGATGACATCGATAAGGATATAGCCGCAGCAAGGGTATTATCACTGGAATATCTTGATTATCTGCATTTGGTGAAAACTAATGACGGATGGCAGATTGTCAATATTCTATTTCATGTTCGCTGATTTTTAGTTCTATTGTATTTTGAGTAATGGTCTTTGATTTAAGTAACACATTATACGAAACACTATTAACGGGGTGAACCTTTCTGGATATGTCGTGCCAGCACAACAACTCCTAAAACCAAATATAGCCAGGGCCGTTGTGTGTAATTAATCCAATAAACTATGGAAATATTAAAAATAGCTACCGAATGGTCCAAAGCTGAAGTTTTCTCGGCCCGATTCTTCATCTTTTTCGCGATTCTATTTTTAACCGCAAGCATAGGGTTCAGACAGCTCGGTAAAACCGAAATGGCCAAAGCTTACATCATCCCGACATTGGTGGTTGGCCTTTTGCTTATGGCAGTTGGCGTGGGTATTTTCTTCGCCAATAAATCGCGTGTTACAAGCTTTGCCGAGGCATACAACGCCAATCCAACCGAGTTTGTAAAATCGGAAATAACCCGCACAGAGAAATCCATCGGCGAATACAGAACCAATGTTTTCAAAATCATTCCTTATATTATTGTGGCTGCTGCGCTCTTGATCGTTTTTGTTGACAAACCTGTTTGGCGGGCAACTGCCATTACGATCATTGCCATG
>NZ_CAMYIP010000128.1:0-5947 GCF_947258525.1 uncultured Eudoraea sp. | reverse complement strand
GGTAGACAGCAATGCCAATTCCAGAATTGAAGCCTACCATAAACAATTGGAATTAGTGGATAAAAACCGTTAGCTTTCTTTGTTTTAATAACTATGACAAACAAAAAATAAACGCCATTAAAACAGGCGTTTATTCAAATGTTGTATACCATTTAAGAATACATCGAATGAAAATTGAACATATAGCCATATGGACTATAGATTTAGAAAAAATGAAGAGTTTTTATCTAAATTTTTTCGACTTAAAATCAAATGAAAAATATTATAATCCAAATAAAAAATTTAGCTCATATTTTTTAGCATTTGAAAGTGGTGCTCGCATAGAATTAATGCACAGACCTGACATTTCTGAATTTATTGGGAAATCGGATACAAAATTAGGATTGCCTCATTTTGCTATTTCTGTTGGGTCAAAGGAAAAGGTTGACTTGCTTACCGAAATAGTACGGAAAAATGGATTTAAAATAATTGGAGAACCTCGGACAACTGGAGATGGATATTATGAAAGTGTAATCTCTGACCCAGAAGGAAATTTGATTGAAATAACTGAATAAAAAACGGCATACAACAACGAGTATAAACTTGCACGTCGGGCAGGCGGGTTTGCCTTCAGGCAGGGCCGGAATCATTGGTAAGCATTCTAAAACAATCAAGTGTTATTAATAAAAATATTGTAACAAATGGCAAAGAATAAAACAACCCAAACTGAAGTCGATGTATTTGATTTTATAAATTCTTATGTTGATAATGAACAAAAGAAAGTTGATAGTTTTAAATTAATAGAATTGATAAGTGAATGGTCTGGTTTTGAACCAAAAATGTGGGGACCAACAATTATTGGTTTTGGAAGCTATCATTATACATATGCCAGTGGCCATGAAGGAGATGCTCCAATGTTGGGTTTCTCGCCAAGAAAAGCACAGTTTTCACTCTATGTGTATTCAAAAACAGAGAAGAGCGATGCTATCCTCAAAGATCTTGGCAAATTCAAAATGGGAAAAGCCTGTATATATATTAAAAAACTTGCTGATATAGACATTTCAATCTTAGAACAACTCTGCAATGAATCAATTGCATATCTTAATGAGCACCATGAATGCGCATGCAGAACATATTAACGACTTGCCAACAAGGTGAATGTTCATATTGCGCGGGTGGTTAAGACATAGCAATTTTCATACGTTCTTTTTCCTATCCTTATTTTTAAGGAGAGTCAACGATACAGAACCTTGGATTGGGTAATGGGAAAAAATAGATACCCTGCAGAAAGGGTTAAAAACTAAACATAACAATGTATATGAAATCATAGTTCGCATTCAGTCACTGCGATTCATATACCAGCCCTTGTAAGTCATTTGAAACCAAAACAATTTTATGAGCAGATATTTCCTCTTGATTTTCTTGATCCTCTTTGCCAAAAATATGAATTCGCAGGTTTCAACTGAACAACTCGTTGAAGATATAGATCAATTGTACTCGCTTATTATCACCGAGCATGTAGATCCCTACTGGAATAATTCCAAAGATAATTTCTTGAAAACTATTAAGAATGCCAAAGAGATTATTCAAAAAAAGGAAACTTGCGATGAATCCTGTTATGTTGAAATATTCAAAATTGTTGCAGCCTTAAATGAAAGTCATTCCTACGTAAGTAGTAAATCTAGATACAAGCTTTTTGGTTATCTGCCAATTACGATCAAATGGTTTGAAGACGGACTTTTTGTCGTCAAAACCAGTACTGATTACGAAGAACTGCTTGGTCACAAAATAATATCTATAAATGGAACAGATATTAAAGAAGTCTTTGAGAAAATAAAACTAGTCATTCCGCATACGAATTCTTCGAGAATAAAGAAATACATAGGAAGTTATCTTCATTTGCCGGGCTTGTTATATGGTCTTGGAATCTCAGATAAATCTGATGAAGCGAAATTTACACTTGAGAAAAATGGAACTCAGATTCGACGATTAGTAAAAAATTTATCCCCTGAGGATGAAGAAAATACAACCTTTAAAACCATCCCAGGTGGGGACACTTATTTTCAGAGGAATTTAAGCGACTATTATTGGTTCGATTATAATTCTGAACAAAAGTTGGTTTATTTCCAATATAATCGAATTGGAAATATGGAAAGTGAATCATCAACGGCTTTTGCTAATAGATTATGGGCTGCTGTGGATTCTGTTGCTGTAGACAAATTTGTATTGGATTTAAGATATAATGGTGGTGGAAGCTTCCCATATAGTCTAAAATTTATTCAAGGTATTGTTGATAGACCCAAAATAAACAAGAGGGGAAAACTTTTTATAATTACAGGCTATGACACCTTTTCAGCAGCTATTACAATGGTCAATCAGTTGGAACAACGAACTGAAGCGATTATCATTGGAGAGTATCCTTGTGCCTCTCCTTCACATCCCGGAGATCCTGAAAATTACACCTTAGAAAACTCTGGGATCGAAGTGAGTTTATCTTCCCTTTATCACCCTACCGTGTTCATGAATGATAAAAGAAATGCTACTATACTAGATAAGCACTTTCAATTATTTTGGGATGACTACAACAAAGGCATCGACCCAAACATAGATTTCATTCTAAATTATAAAGATGGCAATCTTCCCGCTAAGCTATCTGACTTTCCCAATATTATTGGGACTTACGAATATTCAATCATCAGGAATATGCAAATCAAAGAAATAGATGGTAAAATTTATCTGGAAATCGATGGTGCATTATTTTCTCCACTCTACGCTGATAGCGCCGGAATTATTACCACAGAAATCAATGGACTTTCGCTTTCAATGCACGATGGATACATTGTATTAAATTTTCCTGATGGGAAGACAGAAAAGTTTTATAAAATTGATTCTTCTACCAATAGTGCAATTGATTATTTATACAAAGGAGACATTGCGAATGCAGAAAATATCTATGTAACAATTAAAAAATCTGATCCGGATAACATTGAATTACAAGATCATCAAATGTCTTTTCTTGCCAGTATAATATATTTTGATCTAAGGAATAAGCCAGAAGTTGATGCCTCCTCTATTGCTAAGAATATTTTAAACCTTGGAATAAAACTCAATAAAGGAAAGGCACCATTTTGTGAGTTTTCATTGAGATTTTACTAGTGAATACGACTAACAACAGCGCCTATAAAACCAAGCTTTGCTTGGTAAATCGCAAAGAGTACCCATATATTGATAATGGTGCTTCCACCTACCTACTTTTCTAAAAGTACTTTGGCGGACGGGGTGGAATTTGTATTTTGGAACCTGCCCGTCCCCAATAGCATTGGGCTATCGGACTCGTGGCAGGCGGGTTTCTCGGCCGTGCCGGCTTATGGCCAGGGCCGAGGCCGATGTTCACCATTACAATTACCAGCATTAATTCATCGATCAACATAGTATCTGTTAGAGAAAATCCAGCCTATAAGGGCAAGGCAATTGAATATTTGCAAAAAAGCTGGCCAAGTGTACAACCTATTATATATGAAGATTGCATTTCCCATAGCATTGATGCGAGAAATTCATTGCCTCAGTGGTATTTACTCGAATTAAACGGCTTTTTAATTGGCTGCGCGGGACTCATTACTAACGATTTTATCAGCAGAGGGGACTTATATCCCTGGCTATGCGCACTATTCATCGAGGAGCAATACAGAGGAAATGATTATGGGTCCTTGCTAATTGACAGGGCAAAACGCGACACTAAAAATTTTGGTTTTGAGTATTTATATCTGTGCACTAGTCATATTGGCTATTATGAAAAATATGACTTTACATATATTGGGCAAGGATATCATCCCTGGGGAGAAGAATCAAGGATTTATGAAACCTTATTGAACGGAGATTAACCGCGTACAACAACGCATATAAAACCAAGCTATATTTGGTAAACCTGACTACCCCAATAGCATTGCGCTATCGGTCACGCGTCAGGCACTTACTTTAAATATGCCATTGGTGAGATTCCTCTGGGAATTAAAGAATTAAAAAACTAGTTGCTAAAAAGAGATAAGGCAAACTAAAAATCGCTTTATTGCGTGTCGCTGGCATCAATTACCTGACCTTTACTAAAGACCTTCCTTCTTTACGATTTTCAATATGTAAATGTGCTTGATCAATATCAACCAGATCATAAATTTCACCGATCGCTAGGCCCTGCCAACCTTCTGCCAATGCCTCCGCCAGATCTTCAACTGCTGCTTGCTTTGAGGCCTCACTAAAATCGTCACTACCGAGAAAGTATATGGAAATATTGGAAAAGACCAATGGCCAAAAAGGAACACTCGCCGGACTTTGATCGCTAGCATAGGTTGCAATTGTGCCTCCCAGTTTTAATATGGCCACATCCGTTTCGATATTCGATGCAAATGCCACTTCCACGATGTGATCTACCCCCTCCGGATAGGCTGTCAAAACATCCTCCTTTAATTTCTCATTGGCCAGAAAGACTTGATCGGCTCCGGCTAAGGTTGCAATCTGTAGATCTTTTTCCTTACGCACAGTTGCCAGTACAACAGCGCCTGATTTCTTAGCCATAGCAATAACACACTGACCTACGGCCCCGCTCCCACCCTGTATAAGGACCACCTGATTTGTCCGGTCTTGTCTGACTTCACACCCACCCACATGAATTGCGCGATG
Source organism: uncultured Eudoraea sp. (assembly GCF_947258525.1). GTDB lineage: Bacteria > Bacteroidota > Bacteroidia > Flavobacteriales > Flavobacteriaceae > Eudoraea. Next base: position 1,294 of record NZ_CAMYIP010000128.1, on the reverse strand, counting down.
CGCTGTTATTCCGGGAATACCCATTTGAGCCGCTTGTTTCAGATCTACATGTTCGGCAACCTCATATACATTGCTAACGGGTACACAGCAATACTCCGCTGCGGTGCCAAATTGACGATAGGATTGAGCACCAAAGCATAAAACCTTCTTCCCAATCCATTTTTCATCTACCAGGCTACCTACGCTACGGACATAACCGGAACCGTCGCTATGCGGAATGATCTTTTCATACGGCATTCCGACACCAAATGTATCGGCCCGCTTTTTTACCTCACCGGGATTAACACCTGAATAATGAATTTCAATTTGAACTTCGTTCTCAAGTGGCATTAAATCTTCCATTACCTGTATTCGTAATACTTCAGATGCCAGACCTTGTTCGGTATAGATAGCCGCTTTCATAGGTGTGAAATTTTATTAAAAATACGGTATAAAATTGGGTTAAAAAGATGCTAACTTTGGCCATAAGCCAGGCTTCCTGACTGCCATACCCCATCATCAGGCACTGTGGGCAAGCCAAAAATTTGTAATTACTAATTTCCCTGTCAAAGACAGGCCGGGTTGAGGCCGAAATCATTAATCAATACGAGAAAGATCAATTCAATGAAAAAATATGAAGGGGCGTTTCGATTCACTTACTTCACTGATAAGTACGAGGAAACATTTAATTTCTATAAGAACAAACTCAATTTTAATTTAGAACACGCCTGGGACAGAAATGATCATGATAAAGGGGCTCTTTTCAAAGCCGGTGCGGGTTTAATTGAAATACTGCTGCGAACAGCTGATGATGAGAACAGAATTCCAGGCCTGGATTATAGAATGCCACAGGGTGTATTTATGTGTCTTCAAGTTTGGGATATTGATACCTTATTTAAAAAGTACCAAACAATTGGAATTCCATTCAAGCAAGAAGTTGTAGATCAGTCCTGGGGACATAGGAGCTTTTCAGTTTAGAGCCAAATGGGTTGGTGTTATTTTTCTTTCAGGAACAATTTTGACGCTTTTAGGTCAACAGCTTTGTTTGTCAACAATAAGTAGCCAACACTATCGCCGGCATTATCTTTTGACTCTAGAGGCCTGCGAATAATTGCTAACTTGTGGTTTATTAATCATGCCCTGGTGATACGAGCCACGAGGGGACTGGCCATACCTGCCTGTCCCAATAGCATTGTGCTATCGGACACGCGGACCGCCGGCGGCCAAAGCCTTGCGCCTCGGCCGACGCCATAGGCTTTTGCCGACGGCGGTCCGCTAAAGCTTCAGCGGCACGCGGATGGCGACGGCACGCAGG
>NZ_CAMYIP010000127.1 GCF_947258525.1 uncultured Eudoraea sp. | reverse complement strand
TCAGATCTCCCTGCAATTGTTCTCGCTTCCCCGGCAAATTTCAAGGCGTCCTTATCCTGCTTCTCAATGTGTGAGGCAAGGGAAATACCGATCATGGCCATGATACTGTCATTTTTTGAAGCCGCTATTTTAGTAAAACTTTCCCTGGCCAGAACTGTGTTTCCACTAGCCAGGTATGCATGGGCCAAATTGTGCAGGCTTTCTTTATCCAGGGGAAAATCTGACAGGTTGTCCTGCAGTAAACGCATACCAGACGCATATTCTTGCCGGTTGATCAACTCATGTGCCCATGCCAGGCGGATATACTTTCTGGAGATAAGTGCGCCTTGGTTGGCGGGTTCTATTTCCAGGGCCTTGTTGACTGATTCCAGGGCTGCCTGATATTCCTTAAGATTGCTCAGGCAGTTGGCGTTGCCCAACAGTAGACTGAAATTCTTGGGATTATCCTTTAAAAGTCTTTTATACAATGCTTTTGCCTCCATGAATCGGCTGTCCCACAACAGGGATTCTGCCCGGTTTACGTCGATCTCCAGGTTGCCTGGATTGTTTAAAGCAAGGGCGTTAAAATAGGAAACAGCAGATTGGGTATCACCGTTTAAACCTAAAGATCGGCCGTAACAGATCTGAGCTGCCCGGTTGTCAGGTGACGTTTCGAGGTAGGCTTCAAAAAAGGCCAGGGATTCACTGAATTTGCCATCTTCGAGCAACCGGAATCCTTTTTCTATTGGTTCCTGCGCCATTGAGAATGAGATGACTAGCGATACGAGTAACTGAATAATACAATTTTTCATAGGTCGAGTTGATGTGATTTGAGATGGATTTGGGACCATTTCAATATCTATTATTTATTGTGATGTAAAGATAAAACGACCTCTTCCACCCCGGAAGTAGGGAAATGTCCATTCGTCTACAGCAAATGGCCATCCGTCTAAGGCACCCCTTATAAAAAGGCAGATTCAAGGATCTTTGATGCTGAATTTGAACCTGAATCTTAACCTAAAAACCTATAATAATGGCATTACAGATTAAAAACGACCAAGGCTTCATCGAAGTGTTTGGTTCCTTACATGGCCACAATATGAATGTGTTGCGGTCATATCTCGAATCCGAGTTCAGATGGAACGATTATCTGACTCTTTCCCTGGAAAAGTTGAAGGACCTGGATCGTACTACCGCTCATGAACTGGAACGTTTCTACCTGAAGGCAGTGAAAAACAACCAGGTGCTTTCTATAATAGGACGGAATCATACACCGATTTCCAGTGTTATGGAAAATTCAAAAACCGATTATATACTTAGCTATGACCGTACTTAAATTGAAATCGCTTCGCCTCAGCCAGGAAAAGTTATTTATGGGAAGTGCCTTGCTGGTTAACGGTGGGAATTACCTATATAATGTTCTGGTAGGACGGATCTTAGGGCCTGAAGCCTTCGCCGAAGCGGCCTTATTGGTTACCCTCTTGCTGGTCATCTCATTTCTGGGCATGACTTTCCAGTTGGCAACGACCAAGTTTGCAGTGCTATTGAACGGGCAACAATGGCAAGCACTTCGCTCAAAGATTAGGATGTATGCATTGTGGATTGGCATCGTCTTGGGTTGTGTCGTGGCACTATCCGCTGAAAGCCTGCAGGCCTGGTTTTCCACTGCATCGCCCTGGATGTTTGTGCTATTTGGCCTGGGAATACCGCTCTACTTTCTGATGAGTATTAAACGAGGGGAATATCAGGGGAACAACGCTCTGGATAAGTTGTCTATCTCCTACCAATCTGAAATGTGGAGCAGGCTAATAATCACAATTCTCTTGTTAATGCTGATCCCCTACAGCCCCGGAGTATTAGTGTCTGCAGGAATATTGATTTCGTTTGCTTTCGGTTTTCTGCCCTTCGAAAAGGGGAATCGGATCAGATCCGTCCATATAACGCTCAGCTCTGAAAACAAAAGGAATTTAAACCATTTCCTTCTGCTTACGGCGGGGCCTATATGCCTCAATGGCCCTCATAGGGCGGGTGGTGTATTTTGTAGCCTGGATGTTTGCAATGCTATTACTGCCAAAAGTGATCCGGCAGCAAAAGAAAGGCAAACCAACAGCCCCTGTGCTTTTCCGGTATGTGATACTCATCGCTTTGCTGGCAGTGACGATAGTTGGTCTTTGCCTCTTCTTCCCAGAACAGATCGTTACGCTGATGTTCGGGGAGGCCTACTTGCCCATTGCCGGGCTGCTTTGGCAATATGCGCTGGCTACAGCTCTTTTTGCGCTCTCGAATATATTTGCCTATTACTATTTATCGCTGGATCAATATCTTCCGGTAATTGTCTCAGCCCTTGTCGGTTTGCTGCAATTGGTATTGATCATTTTCTTCCACGACACGCTGGAAGGCATCGTACAGATCCAGATAGGAAGCATGTTTGTACTGCTTCTTCTTCAGGTGGCGTATTACTACAAGAACCGAAACGGTCAACTACAGAAATCCTGAGATGTTCAGTCGTCGATGATTTTTACGAATAGTAATAAATATGATCCTTCATCCCGGTATAGTGGTTAATACGAATGTCGAAATGGAATTGCCATTGGTCTACGGTTATCTTCCATTGGTCTTCACAGCGCCCAAAAAGTGGCATATAGAGAAGATATTTGAGTCAAAATTAACTCAGAATAAATCTAATCTAACCGCAATGAAACTAGCAATTGTAACTGTTTTGCCACCTAGAACCGAATCACTTTCAACTTATGGACATGAATTGGTAAAACACCTTAGGGAGCAAGTCGACATGAAAGAACTCATTTTGATTACCGATAGGACAAATGAGACTGAAGTTCAGAATTTCGAATATGAAGGGTGTAAGCTCGCCATACAACCCTGTTGGGACCTGAATGGATTTAATAATCTGTTCAAGATTGGAAGGGTATTATCCCATACCCGACCAGACGGGGTATTGCTGAACATGCAATTATTGAAGTTCGACACCAAAAAAAATCGATCTGGATTCGGTCTTTTACTGCCTATGCTTTGCAGGATAAAACGTATTCCAGTCATAACCTTAGTTAACTTAATCTTACCACAATGAAATTAGCACTTATTACAGCAATGCCGCCAAGTAAAGTAACCCTATCTGAATATGGTTACCACCTTGTGAAGCATTTCCGCGAACAGAAGGAAATTGATGAACTTATCCTTATAACAGATAAAACTGTTGAACCCAAAGTATTGGAATTCGAAGGCGAAGGATGCAAGATAACCGTAGTACCCTGTTGGGAATTCAACGGGTATTCCAACCTGTTCAGGATTGGAAAAGTATTAGCAAAAACGAGACCTGACGGTGTTCTACTGAACCTACAGTTTTTGAAATTCGGAGATAAAAAAATTCCTGCGGCCCTCGGCCTGATGCTCCCTGCCTTTTGCAGGATCTTGCGTATACCGGTGATCACTTTGTTGCATAACATTCTGGAACAAGTTGATCTGGACAATGCCGGGATCACGGGGAACAGGATCTTTCAAAGAGTTTACAACTTTATTGGAACACAATTGACCCGATGTATCCTGGCCTCTGACGTATTGGCTGTGACCATTAGTAAATATGTGGATATCCTTGAAAGAAAGTATAAGGCCAAGAACATAGCCCTTGTCCCGCATGGTTCGTTTGAGACACCTCCGGAACCGGATTATTCCATACCGTCTGGCCCTTTACAGGTCATGGCATTTGGTAAATTTGGCACCTACAAGAAGGCCGAAATTCTTATTGAAGCCGTAGAATTGATCCGATCACGTTGCGATTTGGATATCGAGATCGTGATTGCCGGAACCGATAGTCCCAATACGCCAGGCTATATTGACGGACTCCGTCATACTTATGAGCATATATCCCAATTACGGTTTACTGGCTATGTGGCCGAAGAAGATGTGCCTGTGATTTTTGGACAAAGTGCGGTAGTGGTTTTCCCATATACCTCAACCACCGGAAGTTCAGGTGTGCTCCACCAGGCGGGAAGTTATGGCAAGGCGACCGTACTACCGGATTTAGGTGACCTGGGTATTCTGGTACGTGAAGAAGGCTATACCGGAGAGTTCTTTGAACCCGATTCTGCAAGTTCCCTGGCCGATGCGATTCAAATCATCCTGGAGAATGAGATGTATCGGGTTGAGATTGGGAAAACCAATTATAAAGCGTCTTGCTCCCTGCCAATGTCTGTCATCACGCAGACCTATACGGATTATTTCAAAGCATTGGGCGAACAATATAAAACGGGATTTGACTGGGTACTGCCAAAGAAGACGGAAGCGCACATAGAGGCCTAATTACAAA